>JAYTOZ010000060.1:0-2015 GCA_043747515.1 Frankiales bacterium
CGGGGTCTGAGCTCGGCCGGCTCCCCGTCGCGGGATCTCGTGCTGGCCACCCCTTCTCCGTCCGGAGCCCCGTCGTGACCATGCCCTTCGCCCGCTACACCGCTTTTCCGCCCATCGACCTGCCCGACCGCACCTGGCCGACCCGCGTCATCGACCGCGCCCCCCAGTGGTGCAGCGTCGACCTTCGCGACGGCAACCAGGCGCTCATCGAGCCGATGGACGCCGAGCGCAAGCTGCGGATGTTTCGGCTGCTCGTCAGCCTGGGCTACAAGGAGATCGAGGTCGGGTTCCCGGCCGCGTCCAGCACCGACTTCGACTTCATCCGATTGCTCGTCGAGCGCGATCTCGTCCCATCGGACGTCACCATCCAGGTGCTCACCCAGGCCCGCGAGGAGCTCATCGAGCGGACCGTGCAGTCACTGGTCGGCTTCAGCGGCACAGCGCTCATCCACCTCTACAACAGCACCTCGACCCTGCAGCGCAGGGTCGTGTTCGGCCTCGATCGCGACGGCGTGAAGGACATCGCCGTCCAGGGTGCGCAGTGGTGCCAGAAGTACGCCGACGCCCTGCTTGCCGGTACGACGGTCCGCTGGCAGTACAGCCCGGAATCGTTCACCGGCACCGAGCTCGACTACGCGCTCGAGGTCTGCAATGCCGTCCTGGACGTGTGGCGGCCGACCCCTGAGCGGCCGATCGTGCTCAACCTGCCGGCGACCGTCGAGATGAGCACACCCAACATCTACGCCGACCAGATCGAGTGGTTCGGCCGGGCCCTCGGTGACCGCCGGTCCAGCGTGCTGATCTCGCTGCACCCGCACAACGACCGGGGCACCGCAGTCGCCGCCGCCGAGCTCGGCCTGATGGCCGGCGCCGACCGCGTCGAGGGTTGTCTGTTCGGGAACGGCGAACGCACCGGCAATGTGTGCCTGGTGACCCTCGCCCTCAACCTGATCAGCCAGGGCGTCGAGTCGGGCATCGACCTGTCCGACATCGACGAGGTCCGCCGCACCGTCGAGCACTGCAACCAACTGCCGGTGCACCCGCGTCATCCGTACGGCGGGGAGCTCGTCTACACGGCGTTCTCCGGCTCCCACCAGGACGCCATCAAAAAGGGTCTCGAGGCGATGGACCGCGAGGCCGCGGCCGACGGCGTGCCGGTCGGCGACTACCGCTGGGCGGTGCCCTATCTGCCCATCGACCCCAAGGATGTCGGCCGTTCCTACGAAGCGGTCATCCGGGTCAACAGCCAGTCCGGCAAGGGGGGCGTGGCCTACGTCCTGAAAAGCGAGCACCACCTCGACCTGCCGCGACGCATGCAGATCGAGTTCTCCCGGGTGGTCCAGCAGATTGCCGACGGTGAGGGCGGCGAGATCTCCGGGGCGCGCATCTGGTCGCTGTTCCAGGACACCTACCTCGAACGGACCGGCCCGCTGCGGGTGCTGAGCTTCACCACCGCGAGCGGCGAGACCGACCAGATCGAGGTCACCGTCGAGTACGTCGGGCAGACCCACACCCTGACCGGCGAAGGGAACGGCCCCATCGCGGCGTTCGTGCACGCCCTCGGGCAGCTCGACATCGACGCCCGGGTGCTCGACTACGCAGAGCACGCGACCGGCGCAGGTGAGGACTCCCAGGCGGCGTCCTATCTGGAGGTGGCCGTCGGCGGCACCGTGCTGTGGGGCTGCGGGGTGCATCCCAGCATCGTCACGTCCTCATTGCGGGCGCTGGTGTCCGCCGTCAACCGCGCCAACGCCTGACCCGCCCCGCGATATCGGGTGACTCCGCGAGACCCAACGACGTCAGGAGCGACCGTGACCGGCTCCCGTCGGCTGGGGCGCGCAACGGCCGCTGGGACGGACGTGGAGCCGCGCGCGCTGCACGTTGCCGACAGCCACGATCTGATCCGCGTGCAGGGCGCTCGCGTGCACAACCTCAAGGACGTCAGCGTCGACATTCCCAAGCGCAGGTTGACGGTGTTCACCGGCGTCTCCGGCTCGGGCAAGAGCTCGCTGGTA
>JAYTOZ010000061.1:0-1841 GCA_043747515.1 Frankiales bacterium
GACGGCGCCACCGATGGCGGGTCGAGCCGGGCCAACCCGCGCGACAGGGCCTGCACAACCGGCCGCAACCGCTCGACCTCGGCGCCGCAGACCGGGCACGACTCGACGGCGGCGGCGACCAGGACGGACTCCTCAGCGCTGAGATGACCCAACAGATACGGACCCAACTCCTCGGGGTGGGTCGCGCAGTCGTGTCTCATGCTTCCCACCCCATCTCCTCGAGGACCAGCCGGAGCGCCCGCAGGCCATAAAACGCCCGGCTGCGTGCCGTGCCTTCGGGGATGCCGAGGTCGGCCGCTACCGCGGCGTACGGGCGCCCCCGGTAGAAGGTCTCCACCAGCACCACCCGGTGTTCCGGACCGATGCGCCGCAGCGCCTCCTCGACCAGCCACGCGTCCATGACGCGGTCGAGTGGATCAGCCGCCTCGGCACGGGCCTCGCGTTCGCCGGATTCCTGCTGCGGGATCGCCCGGAGGCCGCGGGCGCGCGCCTCGTCGATCACGATGTGTCGCAGGATCGTGAACAGCCACGGACGCAGCGGCCGGCTCTGGTCATAGCGGTCCGCTGAGCGCCAGGCCCGCAGAAACGTCTCCTGCAGCGCTTCCTCGGCCGCACCGGTGTCGCCGAGCGCACGCCGTGCATAGCCGAACAACTCGTCGGCGTGGGCCGACCAGGCGAGCCGTAGGCCTGGGTCATGGGACAGATCAGTCCCTTCCGCTTGGGTCCGGCTGTCCCGTCGGCTCACCGGTCGGGTCCCCCGTGCAGCATCACCAGGGGTACGCCGGGACACGGTGCGGCGTTCAGCCGGCCATCTTGCTGCGGAGGTGAACCAAGCACTGACCTGGACCGCATCCAGCGTGAACCCGCGCTGCGGGCCAGGCGGGGGGTCGGGATGACACGGCGACCCGGCTGCCGGTTCACGGAAATGCGATCAGCGCCCGGATGCGGCGCGCAGGCCGTCGTCGCGTGGGAGCCGCGCCAGCGCGAGTGCGGACCTGGCCACCTCCTGACCGACCGCCCCGACCACCTCGCGGGGGGCGAGTTGGGCAATCCGCGCCCCGGGCCCGACCTGCTCGTCGTGACGGCGCTGCGGGCAGGTGTCGGTCTGCCGTCTGCGCAACGTCCCTCGGGTCAGGTTCGCCGCCCGGGCCAGCAGGTGGGCCCGCCGGGCCGCCGAGAAGGTCTCGGCCAGGATGTGCCGGACGAGCGGCTGGCGGAAGCGGAAGGACTCACCGGCCGGGGACAGCAGCCGGCCCTCGACCCGCAGGTCGAGCTCATCGACGACGTCCCCGGACGCGCCGACGAGCTCACCGAGCAGGGCGGGAGAGAACGGCTCCTCGAGCAGCGCGGCCACGGTCAGCAGCCGGTAGGCCTGCGGGCCGAGGTCCCAGCACTGCCGGATGACCCGCTCGCGCAGGGCCGGTGTGAAGCCCTCGGACAGGCCCTGCCGTCGCGCCTCGAGCCAGTCGGCCACGAACATCGGATGCCCGTCGGTGGCCTCGAAGGCGCCCTCGCCGACCTCGGCGAGGTCGGTCGGGGAGAGCTCGGCCAGGTCGATCCGCAGGTCGACCGCCAGGCGACGCAGCGATTCGCCCTGCACGGCCGCGCGGTCTGCCGTGAGCACGACGGCGACCGGCGTGGTCGGGCAGCGCCGGCGCAGGTAGCCAAGGGCCGCGATGGTCTCGGGGTCGGCCCACTGGACGTCGTCCAGGACGAGCAGGAAGGGGCTGTGCTCCTCGACGGCGGTGGCGAGCGACTCGATCACCCGCATCCGGGCGAACTGGTCGAACGGCTCGTCGAGGTCCGACCGGCGCAGCAGCTCGGTGACAACCGGCATGGGA
>JAYTOZ010000062.1:0-3351 GCA_043747515.1 Frankiales bacterium
CGGCGCACCGCGGATCCACGTCTCGGCCACCCCGACCACGCCACCGGTCCGGCGTCCCGGCCCGGGACGGGGAGGTCGCACCTATCCTCGGCCCGTGCCTGCCGCCGCCTTCTTCGATCTCGACAAGACCGTCATCGCCAAGAGCAGCACGTTGGCGTTCGGCAAGCCGTTCTACAAGGGTGGGTTGGTCAACCGCCGCGCGGTCCTGAAGAGCTCGTTCGCCCAGTTCGTCTATCTCCTCCAGGGAGCCGACGAAGACTCGATGGACCGGATGCGCGACTACCTCAAGACGCTGTGTGCCGGGTGGCCGGTCCAGCAGGTCCACGACATCGTCGCCGAGACGCTGCACGAGCTGATCGATCCGCTGGTCTACCTCGAGGCGGTGGCGCTGTTCGAGGAGCATCGCGCCGCCGGCCGCGAGGTCGTCATCGTGAGCAGCTCCGGTGAGGAGGTCGTGGGCCCGATCGGGGAGATGCTCGGGGTCGACCGGGTGGTGGCGACCCGAATGGTCGTCAAGGACGGTGTCTACACCGGCGACATCGCCTTCTACGCCTACGGCGAAGGCAAGGCGGTGGCGATCCGGGAGTTGGCCGCGATCAAGGGGCTCGACCTCGCCGCGTGCTACGCCTACACCGACTCGGCGACCGACCTGCCGATGCTGGAGCTGGTCGGCCATCCGGTGGCGGTCAATCCCGACAAGGCGCTGCGCAAGATTGCCCTCGAACGCGGCTGGCCGGTCCGGGTCTTCACCCGACCCGTCCGCATGCGCAATCGGATGCCCTCGCCTCCGGGTCCTCCCATGGCGTACGCCGGGGCGGCGGTGGCCGTCGGCGCGCTGGGGCTGAGCTGGTGGCTGACGCGACGTGTGGCGCAGGTCACCTCCAGGCCTTGACACCGGTCCGGGTCAGGCGCAAGGTGGGAGCACGGGCCACCGCCCCGCGGGTGGACTTGTTCCCCCCGACGGCGGTCCGTGCACGACGCTCGAGCACCCACGTGCGACCTGCCGCGTGAGGCACGTCGAGCGGGTCCATCGCTCTCACGAAAGGGATCACCGGACCCGGGACGACGACACAACTGCACGCATTGGTACCTCGAGCACCGCGCATGGCGACGGCGCTCCACCTGCTGGTGGGGCGCCGTTCCGTCGTGCAGTGGGCTGCGCGCTCGGCGGCGCACCACCGGACTGCGAACACCAGCCAACCGCTAATCCTCGACTCAGGCAGCGCCGCGCAGCAGCGCCTCGCAGACGGCCAGCCCCTCGCGGGCACCGAGCGACGTGGCTTGCGCGCAGTGCACCAGCCAGCGGGCCACGCCCGCCGGCCCGCCGGAGACGTAGCCACGCGCGGCCTCGGCGTAGCCCGGCCCCCCGGCCGGCCCGGCGTGGGCGTGCCCGAGCGCCGCATGGTCCAACTCGACGTGACCGACCTCGGGCGCCGAGACCGCCTTGGGGTCAAGCCCACGGTCGATCAGCACGAGCCGGGCGGCGGCGCGGGCGACGAGCCCGTCGGCCGAGCCGAAGGCCCGCAGCGCGAGCAGCTCGCCGTGCACGATCGCGGCGGTCACGACGGCCGGCGCCCGGGTCGGCGCGAGCAGCAGCCGGGCCAGGCCGTCGAGGCGGGCCGACACCTCCAGCGGGTCGGGCGCCGGGCCGAGCTCCAGCGGATCGTCGTACGCCATGGCGCTCGTCCGGGGGCGGCCGAGCGCGTCCGCCGGCAGGCCGAGGTCGGCGGCGGCGAGCAGGTGCAGGCGGGCGAGCGCCTGCTTGGGCGAGCGGGACCAGGACGGCAACACCGAACCCAGATCGGCGTGCAACCGGACCGCATTGGCCACCAGCTGCGAGCCGCGCACGTCCCGGCTGGCGAGTTGGACGCCACCGCCAGCCATCAGCTGGCCACGTAGCCGCTCGAGTTCGATGCCGCACCCTTCGAGCTCGGCTGATGCGCGGGCCCCGCGCAACGCCGATTCGGCCGTGACCTCAGCGGAGCGCCGGCGCAGGATGCGATGGCCCAACAAGCCGTCGACCGCTTCCCGCGAAGCCGTCACGGCGCCGGCCACCCCGGGCAGGTCGAGCAGGGCCGCGAAGGGATCGGTCACAGCCGTCGAGGGTAGGCGGCGCACGAGCGCGGGCCCGAGCGGGTCACGGCAGACTGCCGCTGACCCCTTGCCGAGGCCTGTCCGGTGCAGGAGGGTCATGAGCACTGACCCCAGAGGGAGCCAAGCCGTGACCGAGACGTCGATGTCCGCCCTGTCGAGCGAATCCCGGCGGTTCGAGCCGCCGGCCGAGCTGGCGGCTGCGGCCAATGTGACAGCGGACGCCTACGAGCAGGCTGGGAAGGACCGGCTGGCGTTCTGGGCCGAGCAGGCCGGTCGGCTCGACTGGGCGACGCCGTGGACCGAGGTCCTTGATTGGCAGCCGCCGTTCGCGACCTGGTTCGGCGGCGGCACGCTCAACGTCGCGGTCAATTGCGTCGACCGGCACGTCGCAGCGGGTCTGGGCGACCGGGTCGCCTACCACTGGGTCGGGGAGCCGAGCGGGGATCGCCGCACCATCACCTACGCCGAGCTGCAGCGGGAGGTCTGCAAGGCGGCCAACGGGCTCATCGAGCTCGGTGTCCAAGCCGGCGATCGGGTGATGATCTACCTGCCGATGATCCCCGAGGCGGTCTTCGCGATGCTCGCCTGCGCCCGGATCGGCGCCCCGCACTCGGTCGTGTTCGGTGGCTTCAGCGCCCAGGCGCTGGTGGACCGGATCACCGACGCAGACGCCAAGGTGATCATCACCTCGGACGGCGGCTACCGGCGGGGCGCCCCCAGCGCGCTCAAACCCGCGGTCGACGAAGCGGTCGCCCGCTGCAGCGGGGTCGAGCATGTCGTGGTCGTCGAGCGCACCGGTCAGGACGTCGCCTGGACCGACAAGGACATCCGCTGGTCAGAGTTGGTCGGCCGCCAGAGCGAGCAACACGAGCCGCAGGCCTTCGACGCCGAGCACCCGCTGTTCCTGCTCTACACGAGCGGCACGACCGGCAGGCCCAAGGGGATCCTGCACACCAGCGGCGGCTACCTCACCCAGGCCGCCTGGACGCACTGGGCGGTGTTCGATCTCAAGCCCGAAACCGACATCTACTGGTGCACAGCCGACATCGGCTGGGTCACCGGCCACTCCTACGCCGTGTACGGGCCGCTTGCCAATGCCGCGACCAGCGTGCTCTACGAAGGCACCCCCGACGCGGGGGGCAAGGACCGCTGGTGGTCGATCGTCGCCGAGCTCGGCGTCTCGATCCTCTACACCGCGCCGACCGCGATCCGCACGTTCATGAAATGGGGTGACGACCTGCCCAGGGCGCACGACCT
>JAYTOZ010000063.1:0-7295 GCA_043747515.1 Frankiales bacterium
GCCGACACCTACGGGCAGGTCCTGGCGGTCACCGAGATCGCGGTCGCCGACGAGCTGGCGAGCGCGGCGGAACTGGTCAAGGGCAAGACCGACGGGGTCGCGGCCGCGGTCGTACGCGGGCTGACCCTGCCCGACGACGGTCGCGACGCGTCGGCACTGGTGCGACCCGCCGCACAGGACTGGTTCCGGCTCGGCACCGCCGAGGCTCAGCAGCAGACCGTCGCACTGCGCCGCACCGTGCGCGCCTTCACCGGGCAGCCGGTCGACCGGGCCACCGTGCTGCGCGCCGTCGCGGCGGCCGTCACCGCCCCGGCGCCACACCACACCACACCGTGGCGGTTCGTCCTGCTCGAGCAGCGCCGGACCGAGCTGCTCGACGCGATGGCCGCCCAGTGGGCGAGCGACCTGCGGGTCGACGGGTTCTCAGACGACAGCATCGACAAGCGCCTGCGGCGAGGCGATGTGCTGCGCCACGCGTCGTACGTCGTCGTGCCGTGCCTGATCCGCGAGGGCGCGCACGCCTACCCCGACGCCCGCCGAAACGCCGCCGAGGAGCGGCTGTTCGTCGTGGCCGGGGGCGCGGCGGTGGAGAACCTGCTCGTGCAGCTGGCCGCCGAGGGCCTGGGGAGCGCCTGGGTCAGCAGCACGATGTTCTGCCCCGAGGTCGTCCGCGAAGTACTCGATTTGGACCCGGGCTGGGAGCCACTCGGTGCTGTTGCCGTCGGATACCCGGCGGAGCTGCCGCCGGAGCGCCCGACCCGCGACCCGGAGGGCTTCGTGCTCCTTCGGTAACCATCGTCAGTGCCGACGATGGTCCTGCACGGTGAGTCTCGGACCGAAGCGGGGCTTGGCGAATCCGCTCACCTCGAGCAGCCGCACGACCCGGTAGCGGTGCGGGCGCCACGGCTCGAGCAACGCCACCATCGCGTCGTCGTCGACCGGCCGGCCGAGCAGGGCCCAGCCGACGAACTGCGAGAGGTGATAGTCGCCGACGCTCAGCGCATCGGTGTCGCCCAGGGCACGCTGGGCGATCTCGGCGGCAGTCCACGCCCCGATGCCGGGAACGGCTTGGAGCCGGGCTGCAGCGTCGGTCGGGGCAAGGTCTGCCGCCTGCTCCAGGCGTGCGGCGATCCGGGCAGCCAGGCACACCGTGCGGCTGCGCTGGGGGTCGACGCCGGCCCGGTGCCACTCCCACGACGGGATGTGCCGCCAGGTGTCCGGCGCCGGCGGGACCCGCATGCCGGTCGGGGCCGGGCCAGGCGCCGGTTCGCCGTACCGGCGGACGAGCAGGGCGAACGACGCGCGGGCCTGTTTGCCGGTGACCTTCTGCTCGAGGACGGCGGGTACGAGCGCCTCGAACACCCGACCGGTGCGCGGGATGCGCAGCCCGGGGTGGCGGGCATGGCTCGCCGCGAGCAGCGGATGCGCCGGGGCGAAGCCCTCACCCAGATCGCGGCCACCAAGCAGATCGGCGAGACCGGCGAGCACCCGCTCCGAACCGGGACCCCATGCTGTGCAGGTGATCTCGTACAGACCCCGCTGCTCGAGCCGATAGGTGGCCGGCCCGTCGACGGTCCGCGTCGTACGCCACAGGGCGCCGGCTGCATCCACGGTGTGGGTGGGGTCGGCCCGTCCCCGCGACAGGGGCGAAAGGGTGCGCCGGATGTCGACCGGATGCCTGGGCCGCCAGACCGTCGCCGCCTCCAGCACTGGTCCAGGCTACGGTGCAGGCCGGACACCGGGAGGACGTGTGGACAAGGTCGTCGGCTCGGCTGCCGAGGCGGTTGCGGGCATCGCCAGCGGCGCTTCCCTGGCCGTCGGTGGGTTCGGGCTCTGCGGGATCCCGCAGAGCCTCATCGACGCGGTGCTGGCCACGGGCGCCACCGACCTGGAGACCGTCAGCAACAACTGCGGCGTCGATGAGTGGGGCCTGGGCTCCCTGCTGCGCGCGAAGCGGATCCGGCGGACCACCGGCTCCTACGTCGGGGAGAACAAGGAGTTCGAACGGCAGTTCCTCGCCGGCGAGCTCGAGGTCGAGTTGGTGCCGCAGGGCACCCTGGCCGAGCGGCTGCGCGCCGGCGGCGCCGGCATCCCCGCCTTCTACACCCCTGGCGGTGTCGGCACGCAGGTCGCCGAGGGCGGCCTGCCCCTGCGGTACGACGGGTCCGGGGGCATCGCCCTGGCCAGCGAAGCCAAGGAGGTCCGCAGCTTCGACGGGGCCGACTACGTGCTTGAGATGGCGATCCGCACCGACTTCGCGCTGGTGCACGCCCGGTACGGCGACCGGTACGGCAACTTGGTCTACGAAAAGTCGGCGGCCAACTTCAACCCGCTGTGCGCCGCTGCCGGGCGGGTCACGATCGCCGAGGTGGAGGAGCTGGTCCCGCCGGGGGAGCTCGACCCGATGCTGGTGCACACGCCGGGGATCTTCGTCCAGCGGGTCGTGCAGGTCAGCGCCGAGAAGCGGATCGAGAAACGGACGGTGCAGCGTGCTGACGCGTGACCAACTGGCTGCCCGTGTGGCCCGCGAGCTCACCGACGGGCAGTACGTCAACCTCGGAATCGGCCTGCCGACCCTCGTGCCGAACTTCGTGCCGGCCGACGTGCACGTCGTCCTGCACAGCGAGAACGGCGTGCTCGGGGTCGGCCCCTACCCAACCGAGGATGCGGTCGACGCGGACCTGATCAACGCCGGCAAGGAAACGGTCACGGTGCTGCCCGGTGCGTCGTACTTCGATTCGGCGGCGTCCTTCGGGATGATCCGCGGCGGGCACGTCGACGTCGCCGTGCTCGGCGCGATGCAGGTCAGCGAGCAGGGTGACCTTGCCAACTGGATGATCCCCGGCAAGATGGTCAAGGGGATGGGCGGCGCAATGGATCTCGTGCACGGCGCGAAGCGGGTCATCGTGATGATGGAGCACGCCGCCCGCGACGGCTCAGCAAAGATCGTCCGCACCTGCTCGCTGCCCTTGACCGGCCGGGCCTGCATCGGGCGGATCATCACCGATCTGGCTGTCATCGACGTGGCGCCGGCGGGTCTCGTCCTGCGTGAGCTTGCCCCCGGTGTCAGCCTGGATGACGTGCGGGCCGTCACTGAGCCCGAGCTGGTGGTCGCGCTCGCGGGCGAGGGCCGTTCGGGCTAGTCAGGCTGGCCGGGTCACGCCCGAAGGCCTGGCCAGGCACGCCCGACCGCGTGGCTGGCCGGGCTCCCGCAGCTCGGCCAGAGCAGCGTCGCGCTCGTCAGCAGCACCGCGAACCATTTCGGCTCGTGCGCGGCCGGCGCGGCGCTCGTCGGCGCGGCTGCCCTCGGTCCGGCGGCCGGCACACCGACGGCCGGGCATCAGCTCCCTGCCGGCGCCCCGCCGCAACGCCGCGGCCCCGGCGCCGCGACAGGTCCAGGGCTGGCCGCACCTCCAGGCGCGACCGAGGGTCCGAGCGCGGCCCCAGGCCCCGGCCAGCCGCGGCCCCGGAGCGTTCGTCCCGGCGGCCTCGCCGCCGCACGCCCCGATGGGGCAAGTGGCGTCAACTCAGGTCGGCGGTCGCTGTCGGACCTCCATCGCTGGGCCGATCGGGGGAACGCGACCGGGCTTGTGCGCCAGAAAAGTGCGGCTGTCCGGGCGCGCAGGGGTCGGTTGACGGCGCCGAAGGTAGAGGTATGCACCTCGTCATCGACCTCACCGGCCCGATCGCCACCTCCGCCACCCACGGCGACTGTGACTTCTGCTGCACCGAAGGGCAGCTCTACCAGCTGGTGCGCACGACGCAGGCGCTCTGCGGGTCGTGCTTCGGGCTGGTCCACGCCTCGGCGTAGTGCTATCCGGCCCGCAGCCGGGCCCGCTTGCGGCCCTCGAGGCCGTACGCCACCGCGAGCCCGAGCCCCCACGCACCGTTGAAGGCGGCTGGCAGGGGTTGCTTCTTGAGCACGAAGGCGGTCGTGATGAGCGCCATGCCGACCTCCTCGGCCACGAACACCAGCGGCTCACGTCTTCGCCAGAGCCGGTAGAAGCCCGGTAGGTAAATCGAGAATGGCACCGCCAGCACATTGCCCGCGACCAGCAGCACGGTCGAGGTTGCGTCGTCACTCATGACGGGCAGTCTGCAGCACGACCATCAGGCGAGCCCTGAGTACCGATCCTGCAGCAGGCCGTGCAGCTCCTTGACCCGCTGCGCCTGCTCGACCGGCACGACCAGCGTCGCGGTCGGGGTGTGAACGACGACCAGCCCCTCGCAGCCGATCAGCGTGACCAGGTGCGACGGGTCGGAGGACGCCACCACGCAGTGCCGGCTGTCGAGCACGACGGCAGCCTCGGCCCCGATCGCGTTGCCGGACGCGTCAAGACCCACTGCCTCGCCGTACGCCGGCCAGGAGCCGACGTCGAGCCAGCGGGCCGCGAGCGGTAGGGCGGCGACGGTGAAGTCCGGCGATGCCGACGCCGGCTCCATCACGCCGTAGTCGATGCTGACCTTGGCGATGCCTGGCCAGGCGGTCGCGGCCAGGCCCGACCAGGCGGGCGTGCCATAGGCGGCGCCCAGCGCACGCAGGGCCGGCGCAGCGTCAGGAGCAAAGGCGTCCACCGCGCGCAGCAGGGTCGAGGCGCGCCAGACGAACATCCCGGAGTTCCACAGGTATCGCGACGGCCCGGCGGCCAGGAACGACCTCGCGAGCGCCGCGGTGGGTTTCTCCTGGAACGACGACACGATCCGGGCTGCACCGGTGAGCGGCTCACCGAGCTCGAGATAGCCGAAGCCGGTGGCCGCAGCGTCCGGCACCACGCCGAAGGTGACCAACGCGTCGTCCCGGGCCTCGGCGAGGCCGAAGGCGTCGGCGAGCGTCGCCGCGAACGAGTCGACCGGCTCGATCAGGTGGTCGGCGGTGAGCACCGCGACAACGGCGTCCGGGTCGGCGGCGGCGATGACGGCGCAACCCAGCGCGACCGCGGGCAGGGTGTTCCGGCCGGACGGCTCGACGACGACCCGGTCGACGCGCAGCCCGGGCATTGTGGAAACCGCGGACCGCAGCTGCTCCCCCACACCGAGCCACACCTGCTCGGTCGGCACGACGGAGGTGGCCCGCTCGATCGCAATCTCAAGCAGCGACCGGCCCTGCAGCAGCGGGACGAGCTGCTTGGGTAGGGCTGCGGTCGAAAACGGCCAGAGCCGGGTGCCCGACCCGCCGGCCAGGATGAGGGCATGCCGCATCAGTGCTCCAACAGCTCGGCCGAGCGGGTCGGCGCGGCGCCCTCACCGACCGAGCGCACCCGCTTGGCCAGCAGATAACGCGCGGCCAACCCCAGCGCGAGCAGACCGCGCAGCACGGCGAACCGCGGCCCGGCGTACTGCCTGGACAGGTAGCGGTAGAGCGCCCGGTGGTGCTCGGCGAGCATCGCAGTGGCGACTCGCTCGGTGGCGTGCCCACCCGAGTGGGTGATCACCGCGCTCGGGACGTAGACCGACGACCACCCGGCCTCGCCGAGCCGATGGCACAGGTCCATGTCCTCGCAGTACATGAAGTACGCCGGGTCGAAACCACCGACCTGCTCAAAGGCGGTGCGCCGCAGCAGCATGCACGAGCCGGACAGCCAGCCGGTGGCACCCTCGACGGGGCTACCCGCCTCAGCCCGATAGGACCGGGTCCACGGGTTGCCCGGCCACCACCAGCCGAACACCGCATGGCCGATCCCCCGGCCGAGCGACGGGAACGCCCGCGCGGACGGGTAGAGCCGGTCGTCCAGCGTTCGGATCGCCGGGCCGAGGCACCCGGCGGCCGGCCAGCGCTCGGCAGCGGCGAGCAGCTCGTCCAGCGAACCGCAAGACCACTCCACGTCGGGGTTCGCGACGATCAGCCACTCGCCCTGCGCCCCCGACGCGCCGAGGTTGGCGGCCTTGCCGTAGCCGAGGTTGCCGCCGGTCCGCAACAACGTGACGCCCGGCCCCTCAGCCTGCTCCACACTGCCGTCGATCGAGCCGTTGTCGGCGAGGACCACGTCATACGCCGGGCCGGTGGTGGCGGTCGACAGCGAGTGCAGGAAGGTGGTCAGTGCGGGGCCGGGCGACCAGGTCACGACGACGACCCGGACGGGTCGGGGGCTCACGAGTTGGCAGCGCGGGCGTAGCTGGCCAGGTGCGCCTCGGCGCTGGCGGCCCAGGTGAACTCAAGCGAGCGCTCGTGGCCGGCGACGGCTAGCTGCGCGCGCCGGGCCGGGTCGTCGAGCAGGGCGGTCAGGCCGGTGGCGATCGAGGCCGGGTCGGGCTCGGTGTAGGCGACGGCGTCGCCACCGACTTCGGGCAGTGACAGTCGGGGGGTGGTGAGCACCGGCGCGCCGCAGGCCATCGCCTCGAGCACGGGCAGACCGAACCCCTCACCGTGGGAGGGGTAGGCGACGACGGTCGCGCCACCGAGGAAGCCGGGCAGGTCGGTGAAGCGTAGGTAACCCGGGCGCATCACCCGCAGATGCGACGGGACCTCCGCGACGGCTCCGTCGACGGTGTCATCCCAACCGGAGCCACCGGCCAGGACCAGCGCGGGGGGGTCCTCGCGACCCTGGCAGGCCTGCACCCAGCCGCGGATGAGACCCGGCACGTTCTTGCGCGGCTCGAGCATCCCGAGGAAGGCGATGTAGGTCTGCCCGGCGAGGCCCAGGCGGGCCTGCACCCGGGCCTTCTCATCCGCGGATGGCAGGTGGAAGGTCGTCTGGTCGACCCCGTGGTAGGCCACGTCGATGACCGTGGGGTCGGCGTCGAGGACCCGGACGACCTCGTCCCGAGTGGCCTTGCTCGGGGTGATGATCCGGGTGCTGCGGCGCAGGGCGGTGCGGGTGGCGCTGCGGAAGAACGTGCCCTTGACCGAGGTGTGCAGGTCGGGCTCGGTGAAGAACGTCGCGTCGTGGATGGTGACGACGACCGGGCGACCGGCCCGCAGCGGCATCGTGTAGTGCGGCGAGTGCACGACCTGCGCGTTGACCTGCTGGGCCACGAGCGGCAGACCGGTCTGCTCCCAGGCGAGGCGGGCCGGCCGGTGCGCGATCGCGGCCGGGCCGGGGATCACCTCGGCGAGGGCGTCCATCCGGGTGTAGCGCTCGGCGTCCGCGCGCTGGCAGACGATGACCAGGTCGGCGTCGGTCTGCGCCAGTGCGGAGATCAGCCCGTCGACGTAGCGACCGACGCCGCCGCGGTCTGCTGGTACGGCCGTCGCGTCGACGAGGACGCGCGGACTGGCGGACAGCGTCGTGCTCCTTCGGCGAGTTCCCCGGTGAGGTGCCGAGCCTACGCCCGTTGCGCGGCGATCTCGCCGTACA
>JAYTOZ010000064.1:0-1896 GCA_043747515.1 Frankiales bacterium
TGTCGTAGGTCGCCTTGTGGTCACTCCAGTACGCCTTGGTGTTGTCGGCCTCCAGACCCTCGTAGAAGATCAGCGCCTGCTCCGGGAAGCCGTCGAAGCTCATGCCGAGACATCCGCGTGCAGCCGCACCTGGCGTTCGAGCCGGGGCCCGGTGTCCAGGCCGCGGGCGAGCCCGTCGAGGGCCCAGCCGGCGCCGGTCAGGAAGCTCCGGGTCGCCGCGTCGCGCTCCCACGCCCAGAGCACCGCGGTCATCGTGGCGTCGGTCTGCCAGCCGTCGACAGCCGCGGCGAGCAGCCGGCTGGCATGGCCACGCCGGCCCCACCGCGGCTCGACGAGCAACGCGGTCACCTCCGCGGTGGTCGCGCCGTCAAGGTCGGCGTCCTCGGCCGGGGCGAGGGTCGCGAAGCCGACCAGCTCGTCGCGCTCGAGCGCGACGAGCACCCGGTGCCGAGGGCTCGGCGGGGCCTCGACGGCATTGAGCCAGACGGCGGCCAGCTGCTCGAGCGGGGTGGCCAGGACCTCGGCCGGCAGCAGCTCGGCGTACGCGGTGCGCCAGGTCGATTGCTGCACCCTGGCGACGAGCTCGGCGTCCTGGCTGCGGGCGGGGCGCACGCTGACATCGGCCATACCGCAAGCCTAGGTCGGGTGCGCGACCATGCGCACCGTGGAGCACCTGGGCGCGCCGGCCGCGCGCCGGATCGCGCTGGCGGCGCAGGGCTTCGCCGACCGACGGCCCACCGGCGTCCCCGACCGACGGCATCTGCGCCGGGTGCTCCGCCGCACCCAGCTGCTCCAGGTCGACTCGGTCAACGTGTTCGAGCGGGCGCACTACCTGCCGGCCTTCTCCCGGCTCGGGCCCTATCCGGTTGCCGCGCTTGACGACATGACCTACCGCCACCGTGAGCTGTTCGAGTACTGGGGCCACGAGGCCTCCCTCCTGCCGGTGGCACTGCATCCGCTGCTGCGGTGGCGGATGGCCCGCGCCGAGGCGCTCGAAGGTGGTTGGGAACGGGTCCGCGAGCTGGCCCGGGACCGCCCCGGTTTCGTCGCCGAGGTGCTCCGGCGGGTCGAGGACGAGGGTCCGATCGGCGCCGGGGCGCTGCGCGACGGCCCGCGCCTGGGCGGCAGCTGGTGGTCCTGGGACGACACCAAACTCGCCCTGGAACACCTGTTCTGGTCCGGCCGGGTCACCACGTCGAGCCGCCGGTCCTTCGAGCGGCTGTACGACGTGACCGAGCGGGTCCTGCCGGCCGCCGTGCTCGCCCTGCCGACGCCATCCCGCGAGCAGGCGCAGCGCGAGCTGATGCTGCGCGCAGCGCGAGCGCACGGGGTGGCGACCGAGAAGGACCTGCGCGACTACTTCCGGCTGCGCCCGGCCGAGGGCGCCGCCGCCCTGGCCGCCCTCGTCGCGGACGGGGAGGTGGTGCAGGTCGCTGTCGAGGGTTGGCGCGACCCGGCGTACGTCGTGCCGGGGTTGGTTGTGCCTCGGCGGGTGCCGGCCAGCGCGCTGCTGTCGCCGTTCGACCCGCTGGTCTGGGAGCGGAGCCGGGCCCGCCGGCTGTTCGGCTTCGACTACCGGATCGAGATCTACACGCCGGCGGCCCGGCGGGTGCACGGCTACTACGTGCTGCCGTTCCTGCACGACGAGGCGATCCGGGCTCGGATAGACCTCAAGAACGACCGGCAGGCCGGGGTCCTGCGAGTCCTCGCGGCCTGGCTGGAGCCCGGCCACGACGCGGCGCCGACGGCTGTTGCGCTGGCCGCCGAGCTGCGCCGCGCCGCGCACTGGCAGGGGCTCGGCGAGGTCGTCGTCGAACCCCGCGGCACCCTCGCGCACGCCCTCGCCGCCCTGGTCTGACCGGCTGCTGCTGGATCGCGCCGGGACACGCCCGGCGA
>JAYTOZ010000065.1:0-4429 GCA_043747515.1 Frankiales bacterium
GTTCGTGGCCGCGTCAGAGAAGTTCGCCGGGCTGGGGCTGACGTTCGACGACGTGCTGCTGCTGCCCGGTGAGAGCGCCGTCATCCCGAGCGAGGCTGACACCTCGACCCGGTTGTCCAAGCGGATCACGCTGCGGATCCCGTTGCTGTCCAGTGCGATGGACACCGTGACCGAGGCCCGGATGGCGATCGCGATGGCCCGCCAGGGCGGCGTCGGGGTGCTCCACCGCAATCTGTCGATCGACGACCAGGCCGGCCAGGTCGACCTCGTCAAGCGGTCCGAGGCAGGCATGGTCACCCACCCGGTGACCTGCTCGCCGGAGGACACCCTCGGCGACGTCGACCGGCTGTGCGGGCGCTACCGCATCTCCGGACTGCCGGTCGTCGATGCCGCCGGGGTGCTGCTCGGCATCGTGACCAACCGCGACACCAGGTTCGAGACCGACCAGGCCCGGCTGGTGCGGGACGTGATGACGCCGATGCCGCTCATCACGGCGCGCGAGGGGGTCAGGGACGACGAGGCGCTACGGCTGCTGCAGGCCAACAAGATCGAGAAGCTGCCGATCGTCGACGGTGCCGGTCGCCTGCGTGGGCTCATCACGGTCAAGGACTTCGTCAAGAAAGGCCAGTACCCCCTCGCCACGAAAGATGCCAACGGCCGCCTGGTGGTCGCCGCCGCCGTGGGCTTCTTCGACGATGCCTGGAAGCGGGCCATGGCGTTGGTCGACGCCGGCGTCGACGCGCTCGTGGTCGACACCGCACACGGGCACTCGCGCGGGTTGCTCGACATGGTCTGCCGGCTCAAGGCCGAGCCGGCCGCGGCGCACGTCGACGTCATCGGCGGCAACGTCGCGACCCGGGCGGGCGCGCAGGCCCTGGTCGACGCAGGTGCCGACGGTGTCAAGGTCGGCGTCGGACCTGGATCCATCTGCACCACCCGCGTCATTGCCGGCGTGGGGGTGCCACAGGTGTCGGCGATCCACGAGGCATCGCGCGCCTGCGCCCCCGCGGGTGTCCCGGTGATCGGCGACGGCGGGCTGCAGTACTCCGGCGACATCGCCAAGGCAATCGTGGCCGGCGCCGACTCGGTGATGCTCGGTTCGCTGTTGGCCGGCGTGGAGGAGAGCCCCGGTCAGCTGGTCTTCATCAACGGCAAGCAGTTCAAGGCCTACCGGGGCATGGGATCGCTTGCCGCGATGCAGTCCCGGGGGCCTGAGCGGTCCTTCTCCAAGGACCGCTACTTCCAGGGTGATGTCGGGTCGGACGACCTGCTGATTCCCGAGGGCATCGAGGGGCAGGTGCCCTACCGCGGTCCGCTGTCAGCAGTCGCCCACCAGCTCGTCGGT
The DNA here is from genome assembly GCA_043747515.1 of Frankiales bacterium. GTDB lineage: Bacteria > Actinomycetota > Actinomycetes > Mycobacteriales > SCTD01 > JAYSQK01. The sequence goes on from JAYTOZ010000065.1 coordinate 1,346, forward strand.
GGCCTGCGCCAGTCGATGTTCTACGTCGGGGCTCGCACCGTGCCGGAGCTGCAGGAGCGCGGCTCGTTCATCCAGATCACCGCGGCGGGTCTGAAGGAGAGCCACCCGCACGACGTCCAGATGACCGTCGAGGCGCCCAACTACAGCTCCCGCGAAGGCCTCTGAGGCGTGCCCGAGATCGAGATCGGCATCGGCAAGACCGGTCGTCGCGCCTATGCCTTCGACGACATTGCGATCGTGCCCTCGCGCCGCACCCGCGATCCAGAGGACGTCTCGCTGGCCTGGGAGATCGACGCCTACCGCTTCGAGCTGCCGCTGGTGGCGAGCGCCATGGACGGCGTCGTCAGCCCCGACACGGCGGTGTCGATCGGTCGCCTCGGTGGCCTCGGCGTGCTCAACCTCGAAGGACTGTGGACCCGGTACGACGACCCGGGGCCCCTGTTGGCCGAGATCGGCGAGCTGACGGCGGACCGGGCCACCGCCCGGATGCGGGAGATCTACGCCAAGCCGATCGAGCCGGACCTGATCACCGCGCGGCTCAAGCAGATCCGCGACGCGGGTGTCACGGTCGCGGCCTCGCTCACGCCCCAGCGCACCGTGCAGTTCGCCCAGACCGTGCTCGACGCCGGGGTCGACCTGTTCGTGATCCAGGGCACCGTCGTCTCGGCCGAGCACGTCTCGTCGCGGTCCGAACCGCTCAACCTCAAGCGGTTCATCGCCGAGCTCGACGTGCCGGTCATCGTCGGCGGCTGCGCGACGTACCAGTCCGCCCTGCACCTGATGCGGACCGGGGCGGCCGGGATCCTCGTCGGGGTTGGACCGGGGCAGGCCAACACCACCCGGGCGGTGCTCGGCCTCGGGGTGCCGATGGCGACGTCGATCGCCGACGCGGCCGGCGCCCGCCGCGACTACCTCGACGAGAGTGGCGGCCGCTACGTGCATGTCATCGCCGACGGCGGGATGCGCACCGGCGGCGACGTCGCGAAGGCCATTGCGATGGGCGCCGACGCCGTGATGATGGGCAGCCCGCTCGCGCGCGCCAGCGAGGCTCCCGGCCACGGCTGGCACTGGGGGCACGCCTCGCACCACCCGGTGTTGCCTCGCGGTACCCGGGTGCGGGTCGAAGAGGTCGGCACCCTCGAACAGGTGCTGCTCGGCCCGGCGGTCACCGACGACGGCACGACCAATCTGTTCGGAGGCCTGCGCCGCGCGATGGCGATGACCGGTTACAGCTCAATCAAGGAGTTCCAGAAAGTCGAGGTCATGATCGCCCCCTCGCTGCGCACCGAGGGCAAGGACCTGCAGCGGGCGCAGGGCGTCGGACCGGCCGGCTGACCGGACCTGACCGCCTGGCTGGACGCGGGCCCGTCCCTGGCCCAAGCTTTCAGACCAGGCGACCGGCGGTCGGGGGGCCAGCCGCTTGCCGAGGGCGTCGCACCGAGTCGGCGCGACGCCCTCGGTTCGGCCGGGCATGCCGGCCGGGTCGGCGCGGTTGTCAGCAGCATGACCACAGCAACCTGGAACGGCACCGTGATCGCCTCCTCCGACGACACCATCGTGGTGGAGGGCAACCACTACTTCCCCATCGCGGCGGTCGTGGACGGCGTGCTCATCGACTCCGCCACGACGAGCACGTGTCCATGGAAGGGCACCGCGAGCTACTACTCCCTCGTCGTCGACGGTCAGACCAATGAAGATGCGGCTTGGTACTACCCCACGCCCAAGGACGCCGCCAAGGAGATCGCCGACCGGATCGCCTTCTGGAAAGGCGTCGTGGTCGCTCCGTAGACTCGGGCGGTGACCGACACCGTCCTCGTCGTCGACTTCGGGGCGCAGTACGCCCAGCTCATCGCCCGCCGGGTCCGCGAGTGCCGGGTCTACTCCGAGATCGTCCCGCACACGATCACCGCCGACGAGATTCGGGCCCGTGCCCCGAAGGCCGTGATCCTGTCCGGGGGACCGTCCTCGGTCTACGCCGATGGCGCCCCGCAGGTGCCGGCGGGGTTCTTCGAGACCGGCGTACCGACGTTCGGCATCTGTTACGGCCACCAGGCGATGGCCCGCGCGCTCGGCGGTACGGTCGTGCAGACCGGTACCGCGGAGTACGGCCGGACCGCGCTGGCCGTCGTCGACCCAGGGATGCTGTTCGCGGGATTGCCCAGTGCGCAGTCGGTCTGGATGTCGCACGGTGATGCGGTGGCCACCGCGCCCCCCGGTTTCACCGTCACCGCCTCGACCGGCTCGACGCCCGTCGCCGCATTCGAGGACACCGCGCGGGGCCTGTACGGCGTGCAGTTCCATCCCGAGGTGCTGCACAGCGAACACGGTCAGCAGGTGCTGGAGCGGTTCCTGCTCGAGGCGGCCGGCTGCGTCCCCACCTGGACGATGGTCAACGTCGTCGAGGAGCAGGTGGCGCGGATCCGGTCGCAGGTCGGCGCGGGCCGGGTGCTGTGCGGGCTGTCCGGCGGCGTCGACTCGGCCGTCGCCGCAGCCCTGGTCCAGCGGGCCGTCGGCGATCAGCTGACCTGCGTGTTTGTCGACCACGGCCTGCTGCGCAAAGGCGAGGCCGAGCAGGTCGAGCACGACTTCGTCGCCTCGACCGGCGTCACCCTGCACGTCGCCGACGCCTCGAAGCGCTTCCTGGACGCGCTGTCCGGGATCACCGACCCGGAGGCGAAACGCAAGGCAATCGGCCGGGAGTTCATCCGGGTGTTTGAGGCGGCGGCCCGTGAGATCAGCGCCGACGAGCCGATCGACTTCTTGGTCCAGGGCACGCTCTACCCCGATGTCGTCGAGTCTGGCGGCGGCGCCGGCACCTCCAACATCAAGAGCCACCACAACGTCGGCGGGTTGCCCGACGACCTGCAGTTTGAGCTCGTCGAGCCGCTGCGGACGCTGTTCAAGGACGAGGTGCGCAAGGTCGGCCTCGAGCTCGGCCTGCCCGAGGTGATCGTCTGGCGTCAGCCGTTCCCCGGCCCCGGCCTTGGGATCCGCATCATCGGCGAGGTCACCCGGGAGCGGCTTGACCTACTCCGCGAGGCCGACGCCATCGCCCGGTTCGAGATGACGGCCGCGGGTCTGGAC
>JAYTOZ010000066.1:0-6868 GCA_043747515.1 Frankiales bacterium
CTGCCGTCGGCGAAGGCTTGCCCTCGCGTCGCGTCCAGGTGGTCCAGCACCGCCACCCAGTCGGGGCCGGTCACCGCCTGGACCCGGGCCGGGTGCTCGACGGCGGCACGGCCCCAGAGCCAACCGGTGGCGACGACGCCCAGGACGACCGCGAGCCCGGCGACCGTCCCGAGCAGCACCCGGCGGCCTGGTCGGCGGCGGGTCAGCGGTGCGGCGCTGGCGGGCGGCGCCGCGGGCACTCCCCGCACCGGCAGGGCCGGGCAGGAGGCGAGCAGCGACGAGGCGAAGGTTGCGGCGTCCGGCCGGGAGGTGGCATCGAACGCGACCGCCGCCGCCACGGTGCGGGCCAGCGGGGTGGGCACGGTGGACCCCAGCGCTGTGCCGGGCGCGTACGGCTCGCCGGTCAACAGCTGATGGGCAAGCGCCCCAAGGGCCCAGACGTCGGCGCTGCCACCCAGACCGCCACTGGGGTCGAGGGCGTCATCGAGGTCGCGCAGCACAGCCAAGCCGAGATCGTCGAGCAGCGGACGCCCGTCCGCGGTCAGCAGCACACTGGCGAGCCCCAGGTGGCCGTGCACCAGCCCATGCGCGTGCGCCTCGGCGAGCGCCTGCGCCAGCGGTGCCACGGTCGTGACAACCTCGCCCGGCTCGAGCCGGCCCCGGCGGGACAGGACCGCCGCAAGCGAACCCCCGTCGGCATGGTCAAGCACCAGCGCGTCGCCGACGACGGCCCGGAGCCGCACCAGGTGGGCACTGGGCAGGGACCGCACGACGGTGGCCTGCCGGCGCACTGCGGCCAGCACCGACGGGTCGGGGTCGACGAGCCGCCGGAGCGCAACGAGCTGGCCGGAGGAGCGCTGCCGGCCCCGCCAGAGCTCGCCGGTCCGCCCAAAGCCGACCAGCTCCAGGACGTCGTACCCCGGTGCCTGCCACCGCTCGGTCATGACGGTCAGGCTAGACAGGATCGGTCGCCCGCCTCGGAAGTTGTCCACAGGTAAGGTCGAGCCGTGCCCGAGGTCGTCGTCGTCGGTGCCGGCCTGGCCGGGTTGGCCTGCGCGCGCCACCTGACCGCCGCCGGGGTCGAGGTCGAGGTGCGCGAGGCGTCGGACGCGGTCGGCGGGCGGGTCCGCACCGACCTGGTCGACGGCCTCCAGCTGGACCGCGGCTTCCAGGTGCACAACACCGGGTACCCCGAGGCCCAGCTTGTGCTCGACCACGCCTCGCTCGCGCTCCGGCCCTTCACGGCCGGGGCGCTGGTCCGCTACGGCGACCGGCTGCACCGGGTCGGCGATCCGCGCCGGGTGCCGGGCTGGGCACTGTCCACGGCCCTGGCGCCGATCGGGTCGCTCACCGACAAGATGATCATTGCGCGACTGGCCGCCCGCGCCGGGCTCGGTTCGGCCGAGCGCCTGCTCACCGCCCCCGAGACGACGACGTATGACGCGCTGCGGGCCCACGGCTGCTCCGACGAGCTGATCGACAGGTTCCTGCGACCGTTTCTGTCCGGGGTGTTCCTGGAGGACGAGCTGACCACCAGCAGCCGGTTCTTCGACCTGGTCTGGCGATCCTTTGTGCGCGGCACCCAGTGCGTGCCGGCGGCCGGCATGCAGGCGATCCCCCAGCAGCTCGCGCGCGGCCTGCAGGTCCACCTCTCGGCGCCGGTCGACACGCTGCCGCAGGCCCGTGCGGTCGTCGTCGCGACCGACCCGCTGACCGCCGCCCGGCTGCTGCCCGGGCTGCCGGTGCCACCGATGAACGGTGTGGTCACGCATTACTACCTGGCGCCCGAGCCGCCGGTCACCGAGGCGGCGATCGTGCTCGACGGCGAGCGCTCCGGCCCAGTCGCGAACACGGTCGTGCTCACCAACGCCGCCCCGTCGTACGCGCCGGGACGGGTCCTCGTCAGCTCCTCGGTGGTCGGTGGCGACAGCGACGAGCCGGCTGTGCGCGCGCACCTGAGCCGGCTCTACGGCGTCGACACCGCCCGCTGGGAGCACGTCGCCCGCTACGACATCCCGTCCGCTCTGCCCTCTCAGGCCCCGCCGATGGGCCGGTTCACCAAAGACGTCCGGCTGCGCGACGGGCTCTACGTCTGCGGCGACCACCGCGACGCGGCCTCGATCCAGGGCGCCCTCGTCTCGGGCCGGCGGGCCGCCAGGGCGGTCCTGGCCGACGTACGCTGAGGCCATGGAGATCCGTCGACTGGGTCAGCTCGACTACACCGAGGCGTGGGCGTTGCAGCAGCAGCTGCACGAGCAGGTCGTCGCGGGCGCCGACGAGGTCGTGCTGCTGCTCGAACACGAGCCCGTCTACACCGCTGGTCGGCGGTCCGAGCCCTGGGAGCGGCCGACCGACGGCAGCCTCGTCGTCGACGTCGACCGCGGCGGCAAGATCACCTGGCACGGTCCGGGGCAAATCACCGGCTATCCGATCGTGCGGCTCGCCGATCCCGTCGACGTCGTCGCCTATGTGCGGCGGGTCGAGCAGGTGCTCATCGACGTGTGCACCGACCTCGGGCTCGAGACGGTCCGGGTCGACGGTCGCTCCGGGGTGTGGACGACCGACGGTGCACGCAAGCTCGCCGCGATCGGCATCCGGGTGTCCAGGGCCGTCACGATGCACGGCTTCGCCCTCAACTGCGACAACAGCCTCAGCGCGTACGACGCGATCGTGGCTTGCGGCATCCGCAACGCGACCGTCACCACGCTGAGCGCCGAGCTGGGTCGCCAGGTGGCCGTGAACGACGTGCTCCCGCTGCTCGAGCAACACCTGCCGGCGCTGTCGGCGACGGTCCGGAGCGGTTGACCCGACCGGGACCGGGCAGGAGCCGCAGATCGCACCACCGAGCGCAGGAGGATGTCGTGGGTCGCACACGTCGGGCTGGTCTGTTGGGCGCTGCCGTCGCGTTCACGCGCAGCGAGCAGGGCAGGAGGGTCATCGCGCAGACCCGCGTGCGGCTGGACACGCCGGAGAACCGGCGCAAGCTGCAGGCCACCGTGCGCAACCTGCGCGCCGGCCGCGGCCGCCGCACCCCCTGACACCTGGAAGCGAGGCGGAACCGTCAGCGTTAGCATTGGCGTGACGCAAGGGAGCCCTGTGACGATCGCGCCGGACGGCCGTAAGCTGCTGCGCCTCGAGGTGCGCAACGCCGCCACCCCCATCGAGAGAAAGCCGCCCTGGATCAAGACCCGGGCGGTCATGGGGCCCGAGTACACCTCACTGAAGCAGCTGGTGAAGGCCGAGGGCCTGCACACCGTCTGTGAGCAGGCTTCATGCCCCAACATCTACGAATGCTGGGAGGACCGCGAGGCAACGTTTCTCATCGGCGGCGACCAGTGCACCCGCCGCTGCGACTTCTGCAACATCGATACCGGTAAGCCCGCTGCTTACGACACCGACGAGCCGCGGCGGGTCGCCGAATCGGTCGCCACGATGGGTTTGCGGTACGCCACGGTGACCGGTGTCGCCCGTGACGATCTGCCCGACGGCGGCGCCTGGCTGTACGCCGAGACGGTTCGCCTCATCCACGCCGCGCTACCCGGCATCGGGGTGGAATTGCTGATCCCGGACTTCGACGGCAAGCCCGAGCTGCTGGCCGAGGTGTTCGGCTCCAGGCCCGAGGTGCTCGCCCACAACGTCGAGACGGTCCCCCGGATCTTCAAGCGGATTCGGCCGGGCTTTCGCTACCAGCGGTCGCTCGACGTGCTTACCCGGGCGCGGGCCGACGAGCTGGTGACCAAGAGCAACCTCATCCTCGGCATGGGCGAGACCCGCGCGGAGGTCAGTGCGGCGCTCATCGATCTGCACGACGCCGGTTGTGAGCTGCTGACCATCACGCAGTACCTCCGTCCGTCGGCCCGGCACCATCCGGTCGAACGCTGGGTGCTGCCCGAGGAGTTCGTCGAGCTCGAGGCCGAAGCGCTCGCGATCGGCTTCGCCGGCGTCCTGAGCGGGCCCCTCGTCCGCTCGTCCTACCGGGCCGGGCGGCTCTACCAACAGGCGCTGGAGCGCCACCCGGCGTGAGAGCAGTTGGACCGAGGCTGTTCACGCTCGTGACACACCGACGTCACACGTGGCCGCCAAGCTGAGCGGACCCGTTACACGGAGGTCCTCGTGCCGCACCTGCCAATTGCCCGCGCCGCGTCCCTGACCACGACCATCCTGCTCACCGCCCTACCGCATGGCGGGCAGCGCACCGCCCGCCGCAACGCCTGGGCCTCGATGTCGACCGACGCGGCCAGGGCGCCTCGGCGCCGCGAGGCCGGCGCCGCACTGGCAAAGTCGGCGTTGCGGGCCCAGGTTCCCGGCGGTCAGCAGGCGGCGCACGCCCGCTGACCGCCCGCTGGGCACTAGCCTGCCGGCATGTTCCGTGAGCCGGTCTACCGCCCCGTGATCACCCTCGCCAAAGGGGTGTTCCGGGCCCTCGACATCCGCTTCGACATCACCGGCACCGAGCACGTTCCGGCCACCGGCGGCGCCGTCATGGCCATCAACCACGTCGGCTATCTGGACTTCACCTTCGCCGGCTGGGCCGCGCAGCCCAGCGGGCGGATGGTGCGCTTCATGGCCAAGAAGGAGGTCTTCGACCACCGGATCAGCGGTCCGCTGATGCGCGGCATGAAGCACATCCCCGTCGACCGGGAGGCCGGCGCCGGCAGCTACCGCCTTGCCGTCGAAGCGTGCCGCGCCGGCGAGATCGTCGGCGTCTTCCCCGAGGCGACCATCTCGCAGTCGTTCGATCTCAAGGACTTCAAGACCGGTGCGGCGCGGATGGCTCTGGAGGCAGGTGTCCCGCTGCTACCGGCCGTCATCTGGGGCAGCCAACGCATCCTCACCAAGGGCCGTAAGCGCGACCTGACCCGCGGGACCGACGTGCGGGTCGCCATCGGCGAGCCCTTCCTGCCCGCGCCGGGCAGCAAGCCGGTGGCCATCACGATCGAACTCAAGGCCAGGATGCAGCTGCTGCTCGACGAGGCCCGCGCGAGCTACCGGGGCGGCCAGCGCAACCCGGACGACACCTGGTGGATTCCGGCCTCGATGGGCGGCACCGCCCCGAGCCTGGCCGACACCGAAGCGGCCGCCGCCAAGGTGCGGGCCGAGCGGCACGCCGCGAAGGCGTCCGACCCGAGCCAGGCCAAGTAGCCTTTCCCACATGGCTCTCGGACGGCGCACGGCGAAGAAAACCGGCTCGGCCGGCAAGACCACCCCGGGCAGGGGCAAGACCGCGACCCCGGCGAAGGCCGCCAAGAAGGGCCCGTCGCGCGGCCAGAAACTCGGCCAGATCCGCCAGGCGTTCACGATGACCCGCAAGAGCGACCCGAAGATGCTGCCGCTCGTGCTGGCCGCGTTCTTGCTCACCCTCGCGATCTTCGTCCTGATCGGCATCGCGATCAAGCACTCGATCTATCTGAGCATCATCGGGCTGCTCGCCGCGGTCGTGGTGACGACCGCGGTGTTCGGGCGGCGGGTCCAGCGCACCGCGTACAGCCAGGTCGAAGGCCAACTCGGCGCCGCGGCGGCCGTGCTGTCGAACATGCGCGGTGACTGGCGGGTCACCCCTGCGGTGGCCTTCACCAAGGAGCAGGACCTCGTGCACCGCGTCCTCGGCCGACCCGGCGTCGTGCTCGTGGCCGAGGGCGCCACAAACCGCACCCGCAACCTGCTCGGTACCGAGAAACGCAAGCTCAGCCGGCTGGTCGGCGACACCCCGGTCTACGACGTGTCCGTCGGCGACGGCGAGGGGCAGGTCGCCCTGCGCGATCTCGAGCGGCATTTCGCGAAGCTGCCACGCAACATCAAGCCGGTCCTGGTCAACGAGCTGGACCGCAAGCTCAAGGCGATGGGCGGGCCGGTCATGCCGGTTCCGAAGGGTCCGATGCCGACCCGGCCCCAGCGTGGCAAGGTGCGCTGAGGCGATCGCGACCGCACTTGGTCAGCCGCGGACGACCGCGGTGCCCGCTGCGACATCGTGCAGACCGCGCCCGTCCCGGCTGAACAGGGCGGCGAGGCCAAGGCTGAACAACAGGACGCTGGTGCGAAGCACCGCGGGCAGCAACCCCGGCAGTCGGCCGGGCTGGCCCAGGCGCAGCACCCTGAGACCGAGCACCCGCATGCCGAACGTCTGGCCGGTCAACGCCACGAACACGACGTGCTCGAGGGCGAGCACCGCATAACTCGTGAGTTGCCGTTGCCGGTCGGACGGGTCGAGCAGGGCGTTGAACAGGGTCGCGACGAGGGCGCTTGCCAGAACGTCGATGACGAATGCGCCGGCCCGTGCGCCGAAGGGCGCCACCGAACCGGCCCCGTGCTGCGGCAGACCCAATCGGCCGCCGGGCCAGCTGCCGGGGTGGCGGATCTCGCCGAGGCTTGCCCCCGGCCCCTGCAGCCATGTCCCCGTCCACCGAGCCATGGCAAGAGGCTAACCTCGGCGTCGTACGGCCGCTCGACGAGGCGCGGCCACGCTCGGCGTGCAACCTGCCTGTAACGCGCGGGACACCCCGGGGTCATCGCCCATCGCTAGCTTCGCCGCAGACAACTGCATCGAGAGGACTTTCGTGTTCACCACCGCCGACGAGGTGCTCAGCTACATCAAGAAGGAAGCCGTCGAGATGGTCGACGTCCGCTTCTGCGACCTGCCCGGGATCATGCAGCACTTCACCGTGCCGGTCGGTTCGTTCACCGAGGACGTGTTCACCGACGGCCTCGGGTTCGACGGCTCGTCGATCCGCGGATTCCAGGAGATCCACGAGTCGGACATGCTCCTGCTGCCCGACCCGACGACCGCACGGCTCGACCCGTTCCGGGTCCGCAAGACGCTTATCCTGAACTTCTTCATCCACGACCCGCTGACCGGTGAGGCCTACTCCCG
>JAYTOZ010000067.1:0-5131 GCA_043747515.1 Frankiales bacterium
GTCCCCGTGTCGTCGGCGTCGCCTGGCTTGGCGTTGGACATGCTCGACGTCGCCGGGCAGGTCCGCGGTCGCACGGCGATGGAGGTGGCAGCGGCCGGCGGACACCACGCCTTCCTGCTCGGCCCACCGGGTTCGGGCAAGACCATGGTGGCCGAGCGCATGCCGGGCCTGCTCCCGCCCCTGGAGCTCGAGGCGGCCCTGGAGGTCACTGCCGTGCACTCGGTAGCTGGCACGTTGCCAGCGGGTGAGCCCCTGGTCCGGATCCCGCCGTACCAGGACCCGCACCACACCTCGACCGTCGCCTCGATCGTCGGCGGAGGCAGCGGGGTGGCCCGGCCGGGGGCCGCCTCGCTGGCCCATCACGGGGTGCTGTTCCTCGACGAGGCGCCGGAGTTCGCGTCCGGGGTCCTCGACGCGCTGCGGCAACCGCTCGAGTCCGGTCGGCTGAGCATCACCCGGGTCGGCGGCACCGCTGTCTACCCGGCCCGTTTCACCCTGCTGCTGGCGGCCAATCCGTGCCCGTGCGGCAAGGATCCCCGTGACTGCACCTGCCGGCCGGACGCCCGCCGGCGATACCTCACCCGGCTGTCCGGCCCCCTGCTCGACCGCATCGATCTGCACGTCGACACGCCACCCATCACGCGGGCAGAAATCATGGCCGAGGGTGGCTGCGGTGAGCCCAGCGCCGACATTGCCGCACGGGTCCTGCACGCCCGACAGCGCGCCGCCGAACGGCTGCTGGGCACCCCTTGGCGCGTCAACGGCCAGGTGCCGCCGGTCGAGCTGCGCCGGCGCTGGCCGCTGCCCCGCAGCGTGACCTGCGATGCCGAGCGGGCGCTGGACACCGGCCAGCTGACGGCTCGGGGTTTCGGCCGGGTCCTGCGGCTGGCCTGGACGTTGAGCGACCTCGCCGACGCCGGGCGCCCGGGCCGGGAGCACGTCGGCCACGCCCTGGGTTTCCGATCCCTGCTGCATCACGGGCTCGCGGCGTGACGCCGACGGGTCAACAGTTGGCCAACGTGGCGCTGGCCCGGGTGCTGGAGCCCGGCGACCTCCCGGCCCACCGTGCGTTGCACGCGCATGGCCCGCAGGAGTTGTGGGAACGCCTGGTCCGCTCGGCCTCCGTCCCCGAGCTCGGACCCGCCGCCGAGCTTGGTGCGCGCGGCCGCGCCGCCCGTCACGACCCGCTCGAGGACTGGCGGCGGATGGAGCGCTGTGGAGCCCGCCTCGTCCTGCCGTGCGACGACGAGTGGCCCTCGCACCGCCTCGCCTGGGACGGTCAGCGGGCGGCCCCGCCGCGGGCGTTGTTCGTGCGCGGGTCCGGGTCCCTGGTCGACCTGGAGCGTTCCGTGGCCATCGTCGGCGCGCGGGCGGCGACGGCGTACGGCGAGCACGTGGCCGAGGAGCTCGCGCTCGGGGTGGCCGAGTCGGGCTGGTCGGTGGTCAGTGGCGGCGCCTACGGCATCGACGGTGCCGCCCACCGCGGCGCGTTGACCGGGCCGACGGGGCGCACCGTGGCGGTGCTGGCCTGCGGCGTGGACGTCGCCTACCCGCGCGGGCATGACCGGCTGCTGGGCCGGATTGCCGAGCGGGGCCTGCTGATCAGCGAGTTGCCGCCTGGCAGCGCACCGACCCGGCTGCGGTTCCTCGTCCGGAACCGGCTCATCGCGGCCCTGACGGTCGGCACCGTCGTCGTTGAGGCGGCACGCCGGAGTGGCTCGCTGTCCACCGCCGGGTGGGCGGCCGATCTGGGGCGGCAGCTGATGGCCGTGCCGGGGCCGGTCACGTCCGCGCTGTCGGTCGGCTGCCACCTGCTGCTGCGCGACCGCAATGCGCTGTGCGTCACGACCGCGGGAGAGCTGCTCGACGCGGTTGGCGCCGCAGGTGAGCACCTGCTCTCGCCCAGGCGTGGCCCGGACCACCCGCGGGATGCGCTGCCCGAGACGGTCCGACGGGTGCTGGACGCGGTGCCGGTGCGCTCGCCCGCGGGGGAGGCGAGCATCGCCCGCACCGCCGGGGTCTCCGCCCTCGTCGTCCAGCAGGTCCTTCCGCCACTGCTCGTTGCCGGTCTGGTCGAGCGACGCGACGGTGGCTGGCGGCTGACCGCGCTCGGCGCCGGTCGGCCGGCGGCGGTGGCTGTCCGGTGACCGACGGCGCGTGGCGGCTTGACCTGCGCCGCACCCTCGCGGAACGTGGTCTGCGTGTTGGTCGACCCTCCATTGCCATCGGCGCTGCAGGCTGCCCTCGACAGCTTCGTGCGCCACCTGGAGCTCGAGCGGGACCGGTCGGTGCACACCGTCCGGGCCTATGCGGGTGACGTCGCAGGCCTGCTCGGGCACGCGACCCGCAGCGGGGTGATCGAGCCGGCGGGCGTGGACCTGGGGGTGCTGCGCAGCTGGCTGGCGATGCTGCGGGCGACCGGCGCGGCCCGGTCGACGCTCGCCCGGCGTGGCTCGAGTGCGCGCGCCTTCACCGGCTGGGCGCACCGCACGGGCCTGGTCCAACACGATCCGGGGGCCCTGCTCGGCACCTTGAAAGGCCACCGACCGCTGCCGGATGTGCTGCGCGTGGATGAGGCCACGCGGCTGGTCGACGCGGTCGACGGCGACACGCCCGTCGAGTTGCGTGACCGAGCGGCGCTGGAACTGCTCTACGGGACGGGTATCCGGGTGTCGGAGCTTTGTGGGCTCGACCTTGATGACGTCGACGATGTACGGCGGGTCGTCCGGGTCCTCGGCAAGGGCCGCAAGGAACGCACCGTGCCGTACGGCGCTCCGGCGCAGCAGGCACTCGATCGCTGGCGAGCCCTGGGGCGTCAGCACTGGGTGTCACCGGCGAGTGGACTGGCCTTGCTGCTCGGCTTCCGGGGCGGCCGGGTCGACGCCAGGACGGTCCGACGGATGGTGCACGTCCGACTCGCGGCGGTGTCCGGCGCACCTGACCTCGGCCCGCACGGTCTGCGCCACAGCGCCGCGACGCACCTGCTCGAAGGCGGCGCCGACCTGCGAAGCGTTCAAGAGCTGCTTGGCCACGCTACGCTCGCAACGACCCAGATCTACACGCATGTCAGCGTCGAGCGGCTGAGGACGAGCTATGAGCGTGCGCACCCCCGAGCCTGAAGGCTCGGGCGGCCCGGTGGCCACCGCAGCGCTGGACGACGTCCCGATGACGCCGGCCGATCCCGCCGCGCCGGCCAAGCCGGCCCGTCGCGGGCGCTACGCCGGGGTCAGCGACGAGGAGCGGGCCGAGATCGAACAGGCCATCGCGGTCCTGTGGCGCGAGTACAAAGGCTCCGGGGAGGAACGGCTGCGTGAGCGGCTGATCCTGCACTATTCGCCGCTGGTGAAGTACGTCGCCGGCCGGGTCGGCGTGGGCCTCCCGCCGAACATCGAGCAAGCGGACCTGGTCTCCTATGGCATCTTCGGCCTGATCGACGCGATCGAGAAGTTCGACATCGAACGCGCGATCAAGTTCGAGACGTACGCAATCAGCCGCATCAAGGGCGCGATCATCGACGAGCTCCGCTCGATCGACTGGATCCCGCGCTCGGTCCGCTATAAGGCCCGTGAGGTGGAGAAGGCGTACGCCGCGCTGGAGGCACGCCTGCATCGGACCCCCACCGAAGCCGAGGTGGCCAGCGAGCTCGGGATCGCCCTCGAAGACCTGCACACGATCTTTGGGCAGGTCTCCTTCGTCAACGTGGTGGCGCTGGACGAGCTGCTGACAGCCGGTGGCGAAAAAGGCGACAAACTCTCGTTGGTCGACACCCTGGAAGACACCAAGGCCGAGGACCCCGTCGCTGCGTTCGAGGCGGAGGAGACCAAATACCTGCTCGCCAAGGCGATCAACACGTTGCCCGAGCGCGAGAAGATCGTGGTGACGCTCTACTACTACGAGGGCCTCACGCTGGCTGAGATCGGCCAGGTCCTCGGGGTGACGGAGAGCCGGATCTGCCAGATGCACACCAAGGCTGTCTTGCAGCTGCGAGGAAAGCTTGCGGACCAGAAAGACTGAGGACGTGGGGATCCGCCCTCGGCTAGGTGTTGTCCACAGATTGCTCCGGGCCACGTTTTCGCTCGGGGTGCGCCACTAGCGTCAGATCCAGTACCTCGACCGGCCGGTCGAGGTCCCGGACCGTGACCACGGGAGTCCCACGATGGCGTACGAGGTGAAGGTCTCCACCGGAGACGTGCAGTCCAAGGCGAGCACGATCCAGCGCGAGGCCTCCGAGATCGAGGCCCGGCTGAGCCAACTCACCTCGCAGATGGCTGATCTGGCAGGTTCCTGGACCGGTGCGGCGTCAAGTTCGTTCCAAGATTTGTTCCAGCAGTGGGACAAGGCTGCCCGCTCCATGAAGGACGCGCTTGGCGGCATCGGCCGAAGTCTGCAGGGCGCCGGTATGGACTACGACTCGCTAGAGCAGCGCCTCACCAGCCAGTTCAGGTAGGCCTGCCTGGCGCGCCTGGCGCGCCTGGCGCGCCTGGGCAGCCGGCTGCTGCCCAGGCGCCCTCGGCCTTGTCCGTTGGGTAGGGCGCCTGGGATGGGATTCGCCGGGCAATGGCGACCGGCCCGACCAGCCGGCCCGACCAGCCGGGCATCGCCAGCCGGGCAATGATGCGCACCGGGGGCGCGCGTCTGATGGGGCGGGCGGTGCCCGTCGGTGCAGACTCCCGGCGCGTCGGTGCTGGATGGCCGGGCCTGCGCGTCGGTAGGCCGTGGTCCGCAAGGGCGGGATAACGCGCGTCCCGGTCCTGCTTCGATCTGCGCAGACCGCATGGTGACGCGGCGCCGGCCGCAGATCGTCGGCCGCCGAATCGCGGCTGTCGATGGGGCCGACGCCACCGTGAGTGGCGTGTGTTGAGCGGCGCTGCGCGCGCGACCCCACGCGGGCAGGGGCCCGGCACACGACGAGGCCACGCACCCTTCAGACGCAGCCAAGCGGGGCGCCGCAAGAAGTCGACGTCCAGCGGCGCGGCTCGTCACTTCCCCATGGTGTGACAAGCGCAAGACCCACAAAACAGGCATGTCATGGCGATGGCGATGGCGATGGCGGAAGTGGTGCGGCTGACGTTCGCCGGCCGGCCACCTGGCCCTGTCGCACGCAGCGGCCTACGGCACCGGCACCTGCACC
>JAYTOZ010000068.1:0-2575 GCA_043747515.1 Frankiales bacterium
CCTTCCGGCTGCCGGCCTCCTGCGCCGTCTGTGGGCCGTGAGAGATCGGCCACAGGGGGTCATGAAGGGTCAACCGCAGACACCCCCGGCAGAGGTATCACCGGAGGTGAGAAGCCTTTTTCCGCAAATTGTCTCAGGTCAGGGCTCTGCGCGATCTCACGCAGGCGACGTTCCGTTCCCACGTCTGAAATGCCACCCCGGCGACGAGCGCCATGTCCGGGATGGCCCCCGAGGTGTCTGTTGGGGTCTCAGAAGACCTCAGTGATCAAGCGCGGTCAGCTCGTCAGCATCCCCTGCAAGGTGGCTGATCGAAGCTCAGGAACGCGTTCGACCTGGTGTGACCATTACTGCCCCAGTGCGCGCCAGAATCCCGCCGCAGCGCGGGAGGGTCGTCCGGTGCGCGCCTCGGTCCGGTCGGCGCGGCTCATCAAGGCGGTGACGGCGTTGACCCCGGCCCAGCGCAGCGGCTCGGGCTCCCAGCGCGCTGTACGCCGGCGCACCCAAGGCAGATGCGTGCGTGCGGTGTCGCGGCCTGTGATGAGGTCGGCGAGGGTGCGACCGGCGAGGTTGGCGGTGGCGACCCCGTCGCCGACGTAGCCGCCGGCCCAGGCTGCGCCGGATGCGCGATCGAAGCCGACTGAGGGATACCAGTCACGGGGCACCCCGAGGTTGCCGCCCCAGCGGTGCGTGACGGTGGCGTCGGCAAGCACCGGGAACAGCTCGACCAGGCTGGCCTGCAGGGCCGTGTGAACGGCATCGACACGCTCGTACGCCGGGTCGATGCGCGAGCCGAAATGGTAGGGCGCGCCCCGGCCACCAAAGGCGATCCGGCCGTCCGCGGTGCGCTGACCGTAGATCGTGAGGTGTCGTTCGTCGCTGAAGGTGGTCCGGTCGTGAAGGCCGATCTGCTCCCACACCTGGTCGGGGAGGGGCTCGGTCGCAAGCATCAGAGAGTAGACCGGCGCAAGCTCGCGACGACGGCCGGGGAGCTGCGCGGTGTAGCCCTCGGTGGCGGTGAGCACGACGTCCGATGTCACCGTGCCGTGGGTCGTGCGGACGCGTCGCTGCGACACCTCCAGCGCGGCCGTCTGCTCGTGGATGACGACGCCGAGTGCCTCCGCCGCTTTGGCCAGACCGGTTACCAGCATGGCTGGTTGCAGCGCCGCGCAGTGCGCGGTCGTGACGGCGCCGAGGGTGTGCGTCGCGCTGACCCGGCGCACTGCCTCGCCGGCGGAGAGCAGGTCGAGTGTGTCGGGACCGAATCCCCACGACCGCGCCTCGTCGACCTCCGCCTTGGCCCGGTGCAGCTGGGCCGGTCCCCGGGCGAGGGCCACCGAACCGCCGAGCGCGAAGTCGCAGTCGATCCCTTCAGCAGCGGCAACCCTGCCCACCTCGTCGACGGCATCCTCAAGAGCCGCCTGCATGTCGATGACCGAGGACCGCGTGGCATCCCGGGCCATCCGATGCCAGGACGCCGGGAACAGCGCCGAGCACCAGCCGCCGTTGCGCCCGGACGCACCGAACCCGGCCGTCTCGCGTTCGAGCACAACGATGCGCAGCGCCGGATCGGCTTTCGCGAGGTAGTAGGCCGTCCAGAGCCCGGTGTAGCCGGCGCCGACGATCGCCACGTCGACGGCGGTGTCGCCCGGCAGAGGCGGCCGCGACGCACGCGAGTCGGGCAGTTGCTCGTGCCAGAGACACCCACCCCGCGAGCTCACGTCAGGGCGGCCCGAAGCGCGTCGGGAATCGCCGCGAGGTCGTCGTCGGTGATCACCAGCGGGGGGCAGATGGCGAGCGTGGAGGGGGCGATCGGGCGGACGATCACGCCCCCGTCGAGCATCCGGTCGCGCACCATCACCGGATCGGCGCTCTCGTCCAGCCCGACCGCCCACAGCGCTCCGACGCCGCGAACATCTGCGACGAGACCGGCGGTCTGCAAGGAGCGCAATGCCGGCTCCAAGCGAGCTCCAATGGCAGATGCTCTCGCCACCAGGCCTTCTCGTTCAGTGATGTCGAGGCACGCCAACGCGGCGACACAGGCGGTCGCGTGACCGGAGTAGGTGTAGCCGTGCCGCAGGACAAACGACGGGTCGCTTGACAGCGGTTCGTGCACGGACGGGGCAACCAGGACGCCGCCGAGCGGCAGATAGCCGCTCGTCACGCCCTTGGCGAAGGTGGTGAGGTCGGCCCGGACCCCGAAGTGTTCACCGGCAAACAGCGATCCGAGCCGGCCGAAACCACAGATGACCTCGTCGAACACGAGATGCGCGCCGTGCTCGTCGCAGAGCTGCCGGAGCCCCTCGAGGTAACCGGGCACGGGCGGCCAGACGCCACCGGCACCGACCACCGGTTCGGCAAACACGGCCGCGACCTGCCCGGGATAGTCCACGAAGACGGCGCGCACCGCCGCCAGATCGTCCTTGTCGACGTGCACGACGTCGGCCATGCCGCGACCGAAATCCTTTCGGTTCAGCGGCAGGCCGGTCAGCGCCATCGCGCCGTAGGTCACCCCGTGATAGCTCGGGGTCCGGCTGATGACCACCGTGCGCTCAGGGTGACCTGCCTGGACGTGCGC
>JAYTOZ010000069.1:0-14854 GCA_043747515.1 Frankiales bacterium
AGCTCGAAGCTCGCGCCGACGTCGGCCGCGGCCAGCGCGACCACCGGCTGGGCCTGCTCGCACAGGTGGCAGCCCGCGCGGGTCACCAGGGTGACCACCATCGGCGGCGTACGGCGTCGACGTAGTCCCACGCGTCGAACGGTACGCCGGGACGGGGCGCGGCACCTGACGACTCGGCGCCCGCCCTGGCCGGCCGCGAGGTCACCGGACTGGCGGCTCCCCCGTCCTGCGACGAGTCGACAGCCAACATTCCAGGGCAAGAGGGGCCGCTGCCATGGGGGTGAGTGGGCCGGTCAGGCCCAGGAGCCCCCCTGCGCAGCGCGCCGCCTTGCCCTCAGCTGGTTGCGGCGCCCGCTTCGCGCAGCCGGCCCTTGCTGACCTTGCCGGTGGCCGAGTGTGGCAGCCCGTTGACGAACTCGACCGTGGTCGGGCACTTGAAGCGGGCGAGCGTGCGGGCACAGAAGGCGATCACGTCGTCTGCGGTCAGCCGGGCACCCTGTCGCAGGACGACGAGCGCCTTCACCGACTCTCCCGTGTAGGGATGTGCGATGCCGAGCACGGCGGCCTCGTCGATGTCTGGGTGCCGGGCGAGCACCTCCTCGATCTCGCGGGGGTAGACGTTGAACCCGCTGACGAGGATCAGCTCCCGACGTCGGTCGACCAGGGACAGGTCGCCGTCGCCGTCGATCAGCGCGACGTCGCCGGTGGCGAACCAGCCGTCAGCGTCGGGTCCTTCGCTGCCGTCGGGCCAGTAGCCGGAGAACAGATTTGCGCCGCGGACGACGAGCTCGCCGGGATCGCCGTCCTCGGTCGGCTGACCGGCCTCGTCGATCAGGCGCAGCTCGACACCGGGGATGGCACGGCCGATGGAGCCCGGCCTGGCGACCTCGCTCATCAACGTGGTGGTGAGCACCGGCGCCGTCTCGGTCAGCCCGTAGCCCTCGAAGATGTGCCGGCCGGTCGTCTCGAGCACCCGCTGCAGGACGGCCGCCGGCAACGGGGCTGCGCCGGACAGGGCCAGTCGCACCGAGGTGAAGGCGTCGCCGACGTCCGGCAGCATCGACCAGGCGACGTACATCGCAGGGACACCGACGAGGTTGGTGACGCCGTGTCGCCGGATCTGTTCGAGGGTCTGGACCGGGTCGAACCGCTCGACCAGGACACCGGTGGCGCCGTGCCAGGCGACCGCGCCGAGGGCCGCGTTGAGGCCGTAGACGTGGAACAGCGGGAGGACAAGCAGGACGATGTCATCGGCTGCCATCACCGGCGGTTCGATCTGCGAGCACTGCTCCAGGTTGGCCAGCAGGGCCCGGTGCGTGAGCATCGCGCCCCGGGGTCGCCCACTCGTGCCGGAGGTGTAGAGCACGACGGCGAGATCCTCGCCACCGCCGACGTCGTCGAAGGGGCCATCGTCGGCGATGAGGTCGGCCAGGGTGACGGCGCCCGCCGGGGCGGGGGCGGCGCTCACAACCACCAGGTGCGCCGGCGGCTGCTCGAGGCCCAGGGCGCACTCGACGCCGTCGCCAGTCGTGATGAGCACCAGGGCGCCGCTGTCGGCGAGCAGACGGGAGACCTCGGACCCCGTGTAGCCGATGTTGACGGGCACGGCGACCAGCCCGGCGCGCAGGACCCCGAAGTAACAGGCGGGGAAGTCGGGGGTGTTGCCGAGCTGGACGGCGACCCGGTCGCCGGCCACCAGACCCAGGTTGGTGAGCCCGCGGGCGACGGCGGACACCCGCTCGTCGAGCTGGTTCCAGGTTGTGGCCGAGTCCCCGAACACGAGGGCGGTCTTGCCGGGCGTCGCCCGCGCGGCCCGCCGTACGAGGTCGGCGAGGTTGGCAGTGGTGCGGGTGCTCACGGCCTCAGTCCTCCGGACGACGGGCCGGGGGCGCGCCCGACCGGGCGGGAGTGTCGCACAGTTGCAGCCGCCACAGCGCTCACCCGGACGGCTCTGGGGACGGCTGCCCGAGGGTGGTCGGCAGCCCGAGGGCCCGGTCGGCCTGCAGCTGCCGCAGGATCTCCTGGCTCCTGGCGAAGATCTTGGCGGGCAGGGTCCCGCCGAAGACCTGCTGGACGCCGTGGACGTCCTTCATCCCGCCGCAGGAGCTGCCGACGACGTGCGAACCGCCCGGGCTGCGGCACACCGTGTCCTCGTAGCCCATCCAGACCGAGATACACACATGCTGACCAGGGATGCAGCCGACCCACCAGGCGTCGACGCTGTCGTCGGTCGTCCCGGTCTTGCCGAAGAACGCGAACGGCTGGGGGGCGGCCTTGTAGGTGCCGTCGGTGACCACGTCGGTCATGGCCTCGACGACCTGCCCGGCGACCGCGCTGGACAGCACCTGGTCGCCCTTCGGGGCCGCGGCCCGATCAAAGACCAGGCCCGGGTTGGTGCCCGAGCCGCCGGCGCGGATCTCGGTGTAGTACCTCGGGACGACGTGCACGCCGGCGTTGGCGAAGGTGCCGTAGGCGCTGGCCTCGGACAGTGGGGTGACCTCGACACCCGCGCCGATCCCAAAGCTGAGATTGACGGGCGAGATCGCGCCGCGCAGGCCGGCCCGCTCGGCGAGCGCCGCGATCTTGCCCCTACCGACCTCGACGGCCAGCGGGAGATAGATCGTGTTGACCGACTTGGCCAGCGCCGCGCGCAGCGTGAAGGTGCCCGCCTCGCCATCGGCGGAGTTGCCGTAGACGTAGGGGTTGGGCTTCGCCCCCGGGTTGGGGATCGAGTCCCGGGCGGGTCCGTAGCGCCGCTCGTCGAGCGCCACACCCTCGATGAGCGCCTGCGCGAGGGTGAAAGGCTTGATGGTCGAGCCCATGGAGCGCTGGGCGTTGGTCGCCAGGTTGAAGCCGAGCTTCTGGCGGTAGCCGTCGACCGCCCGACGCACGACCTTGCCGTCGCGATCGACCCGCTGCGGCACCCGGCGGAGCGTCGCCATCGCCTTGACATCGCCGTTCCCATAGTCGATCGCGACGACTGCGGCCTGCGGGTCTGTCGCGTCGGGCAGCACCTCGCGAAGCGCCCGGGTGACGGCCGTCTGCAGGTCGAGGTCGAGGGTGGTGCGCACCCGCAGACCGCCGCGGAAGAACGCATCCTCATTGCCGGTGTACCGCTCCCGGAGGCGGGCCTTCACAACATCGGTGTACTCCGGCGCGATCGTGGTGGGGTCCGGCGGCGAGATCTGCAGCGGCTTCACGTCGAGCTGATAGGCGTCGCTCACCTGCTGGGGGGTGGCGTCACCGCCGATGACCATCCGGTTCAGCGTGTAGCGCTGCCGCGCGCGGGCAGTCGCGAAGTCCTTGACCGGGTTCCAGGCCGACGGCGCAGGCGCGATGCCGGCGAGCATCGACGCGCGGGCCAGCGCCAGCAACGGGTCGCGGCGATGCCGGCGCTCGTCGAGGTCGAGGTCTTTGACGGGAACGCCGAAGTAGTACTTCGACGCCGCCTGGACCCCATAGAGCCCGTTGCCGAGGTAGAGCGCGTTGAGGTAGGCGGTGAGGATCTCCTGCTTGGACAGTTTGCGTTCCAGCCGCACCGCGAGCGCAGCCTCCCGGACCTTGCGCAGCACAGTCCGCTCGTTGCCGACATAGGCGTTTTTGACGTACTGCTGGGTGAGCGTCGAGGCGCCCTGCGTCACCCCGCCGGTGAGGTCACGAAAGACCGCCCGCATCGTCGCGAGTGGGTCGATGCCCTTGTGCTGCAAGAAGCGCTCGTCCTCGGCCGCGATGATCGCCTGCCGCATCACCTCGGGGATGTCCTGGGCCTGCACCACCTCCCGCCGCTCGGGCGGTGGGATGGTCGCGAACTGCCGTCCGTCTGCCGCCAGCAGCAGCGCAGAGGTCGGCGGCGGTGCCAGGGTGAAGTCGACCGGGGCTGCGAGCAGGCCGCCGACGAACGTCCCGAGCCCCACCACGAGCGCCAGCAACGCGACCAGGACGACCCGCAGCGCTGTCCTGCTGCGCCGACGGACCGGGCGCCCGACCGCCGCGTCCGGTCCCGCTGCCCCCATGGTGCCAAGGGTACGTCGGGGCAGGCGTCCCCGGGCCGTCCTGCCGGGCTCGGACCGCTGGCCAAACGGCCGGCCGACGCCGGCTGCCCGCCGTAGCATGGGGCTGTTTCCCGCCGGGCACCGCCGCCCGGGGCCCGACAGGAGCCCGATGCGTCCTCGTGCGCTGCCGCTCGCGCCCGTGGTCCGCGCCACGGCCACCGCGGTCCCAGCGCGCCCGAACCGCCGGCCGCCAGGACGCCGATGAGCCGCCCGACCGGTCGCCCCGCCTCGGCGGGGCTGGCCGCACTGCTCGCCGCGGTCGTCGAGGTCCGCCACGAGGAACGGCTGCGGGGGGCCCGCGCAGCCGGGATCGGCCGCGACCTGCTGGAGTCCGGGCCTGACCCGGCGTACCGGATCGTCGTGCCCTCCAGGGTGCCGGCGGCGGGCGCTGCGCCGGAAGGTGAGACGGCGCTGTCCTATGCCCTCGTCCAGCGCGCCCAGAGCGGCGACGCCGAGGCGTTCGGTGCGCTCTACGACCGCTACGTCGATCAGGTCTACCGCTTCATCTCCTACCGGGTGGGCAGCCGACAGCTGGCCGAGGACCTCACCAGCGAGACGTTCCTACGGGCCCTGCGCCGGATCGCTTCGTTCACCTGGCAGGGCCGCGACGTCGGCGCGTGGTTCGTCACCATCGCCCGCAACCTCATCGCCGACCACTACAAGAGCAGCCGCTACCGGCTCGAGCTGACGACGGACGACGTCACGACGGCCGCTGCGGCGCCGGCGGTCGACGGACCTGAGGACACCGTCTTGGCGACGCTGCAGAACACTGTCGTGCTGCAGGCCGTCCGGCAGCTCGGTGCGGAGCAGCAGGAGTGCATCGTGTTGCGCTTCCTGCAGGGGATGTCGGTCACCGAGACCGCCCAGATCATGGGCAAGAACGAGGGGGCGATCAAGGCCCTGCAGTACCGCGCCATCCGCACGCTCGGCCGGCTGCTGCCCGAGGGGGTCGAGCTGTGACCGGTCACCTGGTCAGAACGGATCAGATCTACCTGGAACCCGTCACCGCTGTCCCGCCACGCTCGTTGCATCAGCTGACGACGGGCCCCGCCCGTCCCAGGGACCTTGGGGAGGACCGGCCGTGAATTCGCTGGGCACCCGCCAGGCCATCGAGGAGTTCGCCCGGCTCCTGGACGGCGCAGGTCCCGCGTCGACCCACGCGCCGGCCACTGCCGGGAAGGGTGTCGGCGCCGGGCAGCTGGCGCTGGTCGAGCGGCTGCGCGCGGTCACCCCGATGCTCGACCGGGGCGCCATCCCCACGCCGGTGTTCCGGACCGCGTTACGGACCCGCCTGGTCGCCGTGGCTGCCGTGCAGCCGCCGGCCCCCACCCCGAGCCCCGTCCGGGCCACCGCGCAGTGGTCGCAGGGCCGTGGCGTCCAGCGTCGGCTCGGCGCGACGGCGGCCGCCTTGGCCGGCGTCATCGCCCTGACCGGCGTCGGCGTCGCCGGCTCGCGATCGCTGCCCGGGGCGCCGCTCTACGGTCTGAAGCGCGGCGTGGAAGATGTCCAGCTCGCCCTGGCCGGTGACGACATCGCCGAGGGAACCAGGCAGCTGCAATTCGCCCAGACCCGGCTGCGTGAAGTTGTCACGCTCACCGACGGTGCCCGGCAGGTGTCGGTCGGGCCGGTCGCCTCGGCGGGGCTGGTCGCAGCCGGCCCCCTGGCGCTCGGCGGCCGGCTCGACGCCCAGCTCCGGGCGACCCTGACCGACATGGACCGCGAGACCCGCAGTGGCTACCGGCTGCTGGCGAAGGCCTACCGCCGCACCAGCCGGACGGAGTTGCTCCGGCAGCTCGTTACGTTCAGCACCGCTCAGCGGGGTGAGCTCACCGCAGTGCTGCCCGCCTTGCCGGCGGGCGCCCACCAGCAGGCCGCGGCGTCGCTGGCCCTGGTCACCGTCATCGGTGACAACGCGCGCGCGCTGCTCGAGGGTCGCGCGTGCCCGACCGACTGCACGCCGGCGCCCACCGGGTCGGGGCGCCCGGGTGGTCGGGCGACCACCGGGCCCTTCGCAACCAACCTCCCGGCTCCCGGGCGTGCCACCCCGGCCACCCGTGCCCCGGCCACCCATGCCCCGGCGACCCGTGCCCCGGCGACCGGCGCTCCGCTCCCGATCCGGCCTCCGGCCGGGCACCCGTCCCGGACCCCGGGCGACCCCCACCCGGCAGCCCCCGACGACCATCCGGGGCCACCTGCCAGGCTGCCGCAGCTCCCGCCGCCCGTCCTGCTCCCGCCCGCGCCCCTGCCGCCGCGCCCCATCCCTTCGATGCTCCACCTTCCGGTGCCGGTCCGGCCGGGGCCGGTCCTGCCGGTGCCGCCCCGACAGCCGACCAAGCCGCCGCTGCTGCCCTGAGACCGCGCCCGATCACGGCGCCGTGGCGTCTAGGCTCGACCCGTCCGCCGTACGAGATCTCCGGGAGCTGCTGTGGCGCGAACCCTTCGGTTGCGCGGGCGTCGGGACGACGGCGTGAGCTCGGTGCTCGCCGGTGTCGCCTCGGCCGCGGCCGCTGAGGTGGAGGACTCCCTGTCGGTGCCGCTCGACCCGACCGCGGCGGCCTTCTTCGATTGCGACAACACGATGATCCGCGGGGCGTCGATCTACTTCTTCGGCAAGGGGATGGCCGGCCGGGGCCTGGTCACCACCGGCGATCTGCTGCGGTTCGGCTGGCAGCAGCTGTCGTTCCGGGTGCGTGGCAAGGAGGACCTGGCGGCAGTCGCCGAGGCCCGCGAGAAGGCGCTGAGCCTGGTGGCCGGCAAGCGGGTCGCCGACATCGTCGCCTACGGCGAGGAGATCTATGACGAGCTGATGGCCCAGCGGATCTGGTCCGGCACCCGCGCGCTCGCCCAGCAGCACCTCGACGCGGGGCAACGGGTCTTCCTGGTCACAGCCACTCCCGTCGAGCTCGCGAAGATCATCGCCAGGCGGCTCGGCCTGACCGGCGCGCTCGGCACCGTCTCGGAGGTTGTGGACGGCCTCTACACCGGACGCCTCGTCGGGGAGCCGCTGCACGGCGCGAGCAAGGCCGAGGCGGTCCGCGCACTGGCTGAGCGCGAGGGGCTCGACCTCGCCCGCTGTACGGCGTACAGCGACAGCAGCAACGACCTGCCGATGATGTCGGCGGTCGGGCACGCGGTGGCTGTCAACCCCGACGGCGGGCTGCGCGAGGCGGCCCGCGAGCGAGGCTGGGAGATCCGCGACTTCCGGACCGGACGCAAGGCGGCGAAGGTCGGCGTGCCCGCCGCGGCCGGCACCGGCGCGCTGGTCGGCGGCGTCATCGCCGGGCTCGCCCTGCGTCGTCGGCACGCCGGGAGCCATCGGCGGGCGAAGCGGTTGCGGACCGCGGTCGGCCTGCGCTGAGACCCGCGCAGCTCACCCCACGGTGCGGCCCGCTCGCCGGTCGAGCAGGGCGCACCTGTCCCGCCCTCCCGGGCTAGAAAAAGACCGAGCGGCGCTGCATGAGCAGTGTGTAGAGGGTCGACTGGATGGTCTCGCGCACCTGGTCGGTCAGGTTGAACACCAGCATCGGGTCCTCGGCCGCGGCCGGCCCGCCGAGGTGCGCCGTCTCGATGGGTTCGCCGAACTCGATGATCCACTTGCTCGGCAGGGGGATCAGGCCGAGCGGGCCCAGCAGCGGGAACAGCGGGGTGATCGGGATGTACGGGACCCCCAGCAGCCTGGCGAGCGACTTGACGTTGCCGATCAGCGGGTAGATCTCCTCGGCGCCGATGATCGAGCAGGGGATGATCGGTGTGCCGGTACGCAGGGCCGCCGACACGAAGCCGCCCCGGCCGAACCGCTGCAGCTTGTAGCGCTCACTGAACGGTTTGCCGATCCCCTTGAAGCCTTCGGGGAAGACCCCGACGAGCTCGCCCGAGGAGAGCAACCGCTCGGCGTCGGCGTTGCAGGCCAGGGTGTTGCCGCTCTTGCGGGCGAGTGGCGCGACGATTGGCACCGTGAAGACGAGATCGGCGCCGAGCAGCCGCAGGTGCCGCCGCGCGGGATGGTGGTCAAGCAACGCCAGCGAGGTCATGAGCGCGTCGACCGGGATGGTGCCGGAGTGGTTGGCGACCACCAGCGCCCCGCCGACGTCGGGGACGTTGTCCAGGCCGCGGGTCTCCACTCGGAACCACTTGTCGTACAGGGGCCGCAGGGGCGGGAGCAGGACGTGCTCGGTCAGGTCGGCGTCGAAGCCGAAATCGTCGATCGGGTAGTCGCCGGTGATCCGGCGACGCAGGAAGGCCAGGCCGCCGGCCAGCTTGCGCTCCCAGTCCGAGGCAGCCGCGACCGGCGGCCCGGCGGCGGCCTGGCGGTCCGACGGTGACCGATCAGTGACAGCCTGCTGCGCACCGGTCGGCTGCGCACCGGTCGGCTGCGCACCGGTCGGTTGCTCGCCTGACGATGGCCCGCCGGCCGGTTGGGCGGCGCCGACCCGTGGCGAACCGCCGCCTGCGTTGGCCCGCCGGCTGGGCTCGGCTCGGCGTGCCGCCCGGCCGGCACGCGGTTCGAGCGGAATGACCCGTGCTTCAGGCACCGACGACTCCCTTGCTGATCGTGTCCCCGCGGCGCCGGGCCAGCACCGCAAGCAGCCGGTGTTCGGCTGCGACGGCGGTGTCGGGGGCGAAGAGCCGGGCGCTGGTCCGGGCGGCCACGAAGTCGCCGAACGCGACGGCCGTGCTGCGCGGCGCCCAGCCGAGCTCGGCCCGGAGCCGGCTGACGTCGGCGACCCGACCGTGCTCGAGGTAACGCAACTGCTCGGGGGAGAAGTCGACAATGCCGGCCCGGCGGAACATCCGCGCGACGATGTTCACCGCCGGCGAGGGCACCGGGAACGACGGGCGCCCGACCCGGCGTACGGCCTGGGACAACAGCAGCACGCCGGTGCCGCCGACGTTGAAGATGCCAGGGTGGTCCTCGAGCGTGCAGCGGCGCAGGACCTCGATCCCGTCGTCCTCGTGGCAGAGCTGGATGCGGGGGTCGAAGCCGAGCACGGTCGGCACGACGGGCAGCGAGAAGTAGCGGGTGAGCGGCGTCTCGATCGTCGCGCCGATGAAGTTGGTGAAGCGCAGCAGCGACAGCGTCACATCCGGCCGGCGCCGGCCGAAGCCCCGGACGTAACCTTCGACCTCGACGGCGTCCTTGGCGTAGCCGGACTTCGGCAACGACCGCGGCTCGACGTCCTCGGTGAACAGCGCCGGGTCCCGTGGGGAGGCGCCGTACACCGCGGTGGTGCTCTTGACGACGAGGCGCCGCATCGACGGGGCCTTCTGGCAGGCCGCGAGCAGCTGCATCGTGCCGATGACGTTGATCTCTTTCATCGCGGTGCGGCCACCGGCGCCCAGCGGCGTGGCGATGACGTTCATGTGCACCACCGTGTCGACCTCGCAGGAGGCGATGACCTTGGCGATCAGCGGGTTGCGGATGTCGGCCCGGACGAACTCGGTCCGGCCGAGCTGGGGCAGCGCCTCGGCCCGCGGTGGCACGGTGTCGACGCCGATGATCCGCTCGATGGACGGGTCAGCGGCCAAACAGCTCGCGAGCCTGGTGCCGAGGTAGCGGCTCACCCCGGTCACGAGGACGACGCGTGGTCGCACAGCGGTCTCCTCGCGGGTCGTCGAGTGCCAAACCTTACCGGCGGGAGCAGGGCGTCACGCGGTGGCCGTCGACGGCGGGTGGTCGTAGATCGCCACCGGACCGGGCCGACGCGGGGCTGCCACGCGCCGCCGCGAGATGACCATCGGGTCGGCCCGCCTGGCCCGCAGGGTGGTCGCGGCGCTGCCCTGGTTGACGGCGATCGTCACGGTGCGGAACGAGTCCTCGCACACCGCCAGCCGCCCCCGGCCGACCTCGCCGTAGCTCAGGGCGAACGGCACGGTCATCGTCTTGCCGCTGCAGCGCAGCTCCACGTCGTCACCGAGCATGATGCCGGCGGCTTCGAGGTCACTGCGGTGCAGGTTCAGGGTGAGGTTGCCGAAGTGGTCGACCTGCACGACCTCGCCGTGGACATGATCGTCCTCGACCGTGGGAGGTCGCACCTCGAGCCGTTCGAGCTCGGCGACGGCCACCGAGGAGCCGACGGCTTCGACCGGCATCCCGGCGGCGAGTCGGGCTGCGACGGGTGAGAACACGTCGCGGGCCCGGAACGTCCGCGCCGGTGAGGGCAGCCAAAGATCACGTTCGTCGAGCAGGTACGCCGAGACGGCGCCCCCCGCGACCGCCCAGGCTTGGCTGGTCAGCCCGTTGTCCGGGCCCACGAACGTCGAACCGTCAGCGGTGCGTACCGCGACCGCCCGCGACGGGATGGCCCGGAACGGATCGACGAGCGCGAGGTGGACCGCAGGCACCGGGAGGTAGGGGATAGCGCTCGCGAGCACCGACGCACCCTGCTCAATGTCCTGCGGAGCGACCAGGTGCAGCACGTCCAGGATGCTCACCTGCGGTTCGGTGCGGGCAATGACGCCCTTGCACACGCCGAGGAAGGCGTCCTCGTAGCCGAAGTCCGACAGGAACGTCAGCCACACGGCCGGAACTACTTTTTATTGCGACGCTGGACGCGGGTCTTCTTCAGCAGCTTGCGGTGCTTCTTCTTGGCCATCCGCTTGCGGCGCTTCTTGATGACGGAACCCACGTGTGGAACCTCTGCTCGGTCTCGTTGGAAGGATCGACCCTACCCGGCCTCGGTGAACGCGCCTTGCAGATAGCTGTGGACCGCGTGCTCAGGCACCCGGAAGGACCGGCCGACCCGCACGCTGGCGAGATCACCGGCATGGACGAGCCGGTAGACAGTCATCTTGGACACGCGCATGAGCGCGGCCACCTCGGCGACGGTGAGGAACCGGATCTCGGAAAGACTGGACATGAAAGCACCACCGTCGGCACGCGTCGTGGTCAACGGCTTCCCCACCGCCAACGCCAGACACGCACGTGCCCAATGAGCCTATCGGGGCTGGTGGGGTCTGCACAGTCCGCCATTCGGTCCAACCAGCAGCCGGCACGGCCCGCCGTTGCCGACGCCCGGCCTGCGCCGACACCGCGACCAGCCCTCCATCCCGGAGCCGCCCCTGACCCGACGCCCGCCCCGAGCCGGCCGGTGCGGCGTCCAGCGCCCATCCCCGGCGGGGAACGGCAGCGCGGGTGGGTCACCAGGTGGTGAGGAAGCGCGCCACCGGGTCGTAGAGGTGCGGCCGGACGTTGTCGTCGAGCGGCACGGTGACGAGCGGCAGGCCGTCTTCCTCCCCGACGAACAGCGCCGGATCGTTGCTGTCGGCGAACCCCAACACCTCGTGCCCGGCGACCGCGGCGGCGCCCGCCCAGCCGTGGTCGGCGACGACGAGGTCGGGCTCACACCGCCGGAGCAGCTCGACCCCGGGGTCCGGCGCGTGCGTGTGCATCAGCTCGCCGCCGGCCGCCATCAGGTGCACGCCGCCGAGGTTGCGGATGTGCCGGGGCCGGCGGCGGGCCCAGTCGCTGTCGTGGTCCCAGGGCCACTGCCAGTCATCGACGTCGGGTCGCAGCACCTCGCAGCCCACCACCACGAGAGCCGCCGCGACCGCGAGGTGGATCGCCAGGATGCCAGTGGGGTGGCCGGTCGCGAGCAGGACCCGCTGCCGGCCGGCCGCGGCGACGGCCAGCCGGTCGCGCACCCGGACGAGGGCCGCCACGCACAGGTCGACGTCGATCGTGTCCGGCCCCACGTCGTACGACGGGTCGGGATGGACGCCGCACAGGCGGACCATCACCTCAAGCACCTCCTCGCTGGTGCGGTCCGGCACCGGCAGCCCGAAGGTGCAGCTGGGGTGGCCATCGAGCAGCCGGCCGATGTTGCGCAGGTTGTCGTGCCGGTCGGTCGCGACGTCGCCGCAGATCCGGCTGTCCAGCAGGTGCTGCCGCAGCGCCGCCGTCATCCCTGGGCCACGAGCGGGTCCAACCCGAGGTGCGGGAAGACCGCCTCGCGGGTCTCAACGACAGCCCGGTCGACGGCGTCGTCGGGGTCGCCGTAGCCGCCCTCCCAGGGCACGAAGGTCGGGACGACCCCGTCGGTCAGCGAGCTGGGGGCAGACTCGCCGCCGCGCACGCTGGCGGTGTCGCGCCAATCGTCGGGGGTGTCGCCGTCGACCTGGTCGCCGGTGACCTCGGCCAGCAGATGGGTCCAGGCGCGGGGCACGACCTGGACCGGCTCGTAGCCGCCGCCGCCGAGCGCCACCCAGCGCCCGCCGCTGACCTCGTGCGCGAGTCGGTGCAGCGCGGCGTAGGCGACCCGCTGCCCGTCGACGCTCATCATCAGGTGGGCCAGCGGGTCCAGGGCATGGGTGTCGCAGCCGTGCTGGGTGACGAGCACCTGCGGGGCGAAGGCCCGCACGACCGGTGGGACGATCGCGTCGAAGGCCCGCAGCCAACCGGCGTCGCCGGTGCCGACCCCAAAGCCGAGGTTGACCGAGGTGCCGAGCGCGTGCTCCCCGCCGATCTCGTCGGGCCAACCACCGCCGGGGAACAGCGTCCGGCCACTCTCGTGCAGCGACACGGTGAGCACCCGCGGGTCGTCGTAGAAGGCCGCCTGCACCCCGTCCCCGTGGTGGACGTCGACGTCGACGTAGGCCACCCGGGTCGCGCCCTGCGAGAGCAGCCAGGCAATCGCGACGGCCGGGTCGTCGTAGACGCAGAAGCCGCTGGCCCGGTCGCGCATGGCATGGTGCAGGCCGCCGGAGATGTTGACGGCGTGCTGGTGGGTGCCCTCCCAGACCGCCCGGGCGGCGTCGACGGAAGCCCCGGTGACCAGCGCCGCCGCCTCGTGCATCCGGGGGAACACGGGCACATCGCCGGTCCCGAGGCCCCAGCGCAGCGACAGCCGGCCGAGCAGGTCGTCGGGGGCGCGGCGGACCGAGGCGACGTAGAGCGGGTCGTGCACCAGCTCAAGCAGGTCGTCGCCGGCCATCCGTGGCGCGCGCACCTCGACCCCGGGCCGGGCCAGCACCCCGAGCTGCGTGGCCAGGCCCATCGTGAGCTCGAGCCGGAGCGGGCGCATCGGGTGCGACGGCCCGAAGTCGTAATCGCCGAAGACCTCGTCCCAGACCACCAGGGTGCTGTCACTCATGACTCACTCCGTTCTTAGGGCGACGACCGGGTCGAGCTTTCCCGCCCGGCGTGCCGGGACCACGCCGAAGAACAGCCCGACCGCCGCACTCACTGAGAATGCCAGCACCGGCGACCACCAGGTGATGACAGCCGGCAACTGCTCGATCGCGGCCGACAGTCCGAGCGAACCGCCGACCCCGATCGCAATGCCCAACACCCCGCCGATGCTGGTCAGCAGCACAGCTTCGAGCAGGAACTGCAGCAGGACGTCGCGCTGACGCGCCCCGACCGCCTTGCGCAGGCCGATCTCGCGGGTCCGCTCCCGAACGCTGACGAGCATGATGTTGCTGACCCCGACCCCGCCGACGAGCAGGCTGATGGCGGCGATCGCGGCGAGCACCGTCGTCAGCAGGCCGAGGATCTTGCCGACGGTGCCGAGGATCTGGTCCTGGGTGACGGCGCTGAACTGCTGGTCGGGGTAGCGCGCCTTCAGCACCGCGAGCGACTGGTGCTTGACCCTCGCGATGTCGCCGTTCGTCGGGGCCTTGATGGCCAGCGCGTCGATCCGTTCGCTGGCGAACAGCCGCTGGGCCGCCGTCACCGGGATGTGCACCTCGCCGTCACGGTTGGCGCCCAGGCTGCTGCCGACGCTGGCGAAGACCCCGATCACCCTGAACCGCACGCCGCCGATCGAGATGGTCCGGCCGAGCGGGTCGGCCCCCTGGAACAGCTGTTCCGCCACCGAGCTGCCGACCACGACGACCCGCCGTCGGGTGTCGACATCACTGGCCCGCAGATAGGTCCCGCGGGCCATCGGTCGCACGAAGACTCGTGGGACGGCGGGGTTGGTGCCGTTGACCGTGGAGAAGACGCTGCGGTTGCCGTAGCGGATGGTCTCGCCGCTCGCGACGGTCACCGCGACGTCCTGCGGCGCGCTGATCGCCTTGCCGACCCGATCGGCGTCGGCGAGGTCGAGCCGGCTCTTGGTCGGCGCGCTGCCCAGCTCCAGCTTGCCCGGCACGATGATCACCAGGTTGGAGCCGAGCCCCTGGACCTGCTGTTCGACCTCCTGTTTGGCGCCGGTGCCGATGGCCACCAGCACGACCACCGCCGCCACCCCGATGACGACGCCGAGCATCGTCAGCAGGCTCCGCAGGCGGTTGGCCCGCAGGGCGGTCACGGCGACCCGCCAGGCCTCGGCCAGTCTCACGCGGGGACCGCTTCCGAGGGCTCGAGCAGGCCGTCTCGCACCCGCACCTGCCGGCGGGCCCGGGCGGCCACGTCCCGGTCATGGGTGACCAGGACGACGGCGACCCCGCGCTCGGTGTTGAGTGCCTCCAGCAGGGCCATCACCTCCTCGCCGGTGCGGGTGTCAAGGTTGCCGGTCGGCTCGTCGGCGAGCAGCACCTGCGGGTCGCCGACCAGCGCCCGGGCGATCGCGACGCGCTGCTGCTCGCCGCCGGACAGCTGGTTGGGCCGGTGGTCCAGCCGATGCCCCATCCCGACCTGCTCGAGGGCCGCGGCCGCACGACGGCGGCGTTCGGCCCGGCGTACACCGCGGTAGACCAGCGGCATCGCGACGTTGTCCACGGCGCTGGTGCGGGGCAGCAGCTGGAACGCCTGGAAGACGAAACCGAGGGTCTCGTTGCGGACGACCGCGAGCTCGTCCTGCGTCATCTCGCTGACGTCCCGGCCGCCGACCCGCAGGATGCCGGTCGTCGGGCGGTCCAGG
>JAYTOZ010000070.1:0-14613 GCA_043747515.1 Frankiales bacterium
CACCTCGTCGACCGGTTGGGTCGGGCGGGGCGGCAGGGACAGCTTGGCGATGCGTCGCAGGACACTGCCGTACTGGTGCGACAGCCTGCCGCTGGTGTACGGCAGGTCGTAGCGCTCGCAGAGCTCCTTGACGCGCGGGGCGATCTCGCCGTATCGGTTGCTCGGCAGGTCGGGGAACAGGTGGTGCTCGATCTGGTAGGACAGCCGGCCGGTCATGACGTGGAACAACTCGCTGCCCTCGAGGTTGGCGGAGCCGAGCAGCTGCCGGACATACCACCCGCCACGGGTCTCGTCCTCCAGCTGGTCCTCGGTGAACTGGCTGACGCCGTCCGGGAAGTGCCCGCAGAAGATGACGGTGTGCGTCCAGACGTTGCGGGCGAGGTTCGAGGTGGCGTTGGCGGCCAGCGTGCCCAACGCCGAGGGGCCGGACAGCAGCGGCCACATGACGTAGTCCTTGACCAGTTGCGGGCGGACCTTCTTCCACAGCTTGCCGAGCCGCCCGGCGGCCTGCTTGACGCTCATCTCGCCGCGCGGCACCTTCTCCAGCTCGATGTCGTAGATCGCGATGCCGTACTGGAAGAACGCCGACAGCAGCGCATTGATCCCGAGCTGACCGAGGTGGTAGGGCTTCCACTCCTGCTCCTCGGACAGCCGCATGACGCTGTAACCCAGGTCGCGGTCCTTGCCGATGATGTTGGTGAAGGTGTGGTGCAGGTAGTTGTGGCTGTGCTTCCAGTCCTCGGCGGGGGTGGCGTTGTCCCAGTCCCAGGTGGTCGAGTGGATCTCCGGGTCGCGCATCCAGTCCCACTGGCCGTGCATGATGTTGTGGCCGAGCTCCATGTTCTCGAGGATCTTCGCGGTGCTCAGCATCGCCGTCCCGGCCAGCCACGCGGGCGGCAGGATCGAGGCGAGCAGGGTCACCCGGCCGCCGCTCTCGAGATAGCGGTGGATCTTCACGACCTTCCTGATGTACGCCGCGTCGTCGGCCCCCCGGCTGGCCAGGATCTCATCCCGGATGGCGTCGAGCTCGACCCCGATCGCCTCGACGTCTTCGTCGCTGAGGTGGGCCAGGGCGTCCGACCCGGCAACGATCGGGTCGTTGGACCGGATGTTGAGGGCAGCTGCGGTGGTCATGGTGGCTCCTTCTCGCATAGGGGAGGTCACAGGTCGATGGCGCAGTCGCCAGCCGGAGCCGAGACGCAGGTCTGGATGAGATCGCCCGGCTCACCATGGATGTCGCCGGTGCGCAGGTCCCGCACCTGACCCTGCAGCAGCGGTGCGACGCAGCTGTAGCAGATGCCCATTCGGCAGCCGCTCGGCATCAGGACGCCGGCTGCCTCGCCGGCGTCGAGCAGGGTGCCGGTCACCGGGGTGGTCACCCCGGAGCGACTGAAGGTGGCGCTGCCGGAGGTGACGTCGGCTCCGGGGAGCACCTTCGGGGCGAACCGCTCGACGTGCAGCAGTTGCGACAGACCGGCGTCGGCCCAGTGCTGCTCGGCTGCGTCGAGCAGGCCGGCCGGACCGCACACCCAGGTCTCCCGCTCGCGCCAATCGGGTACGACCCGTTCGAGATCGGTCATCGCCAGCAGGCCGTCGCGGTCGGTGTGCTGCTCGATCAGCCGAAGGCGGGGATGTCGCGCAGCCATCGCGCGCAACTCATCGCCGAAGATCACGTCGTCGCGGTTGAGCGCGGAGTGATGATGTACGGCGTCCGGCAGCTCGCCGAGCTCGTCGAGCGACCGCAGCATTCCCATCACCGGGGTGACGCCGCTGCCGGCAGTGATCCACAGCAGCCGCCGGCTGATGGTGGCTGGCAAGGTGAACGCACCGTCGGCCTGACGCAGCTGCAGGTAGCTGGTGACCGGCGTGCGATACGACAGATGCTGCGACACGAGGCCGGCTGCCTTGACCGTGATGGTGATCAGGCCGTCGGCCCGGGGCGGTCCGGTCAGTGAGTACGACCGCCAGTGCCGTACTCCAGCGACCTCGACACCGATTCCGACGTACTGCCCTGCGGTGTGGGAGGTCCAGCCGCGCCCGGGCCGGATGGTCAGGCTCGTCGCTCCGCCGGCCTCGCGACGCACCTGTTCGACGCGGCCGCGCAACTCGCGGGCCGACCACAGCGGGTTGACCAGGCCGAGGTAGTCATCGGGCAGGAAGGGGGTTGTCAGCGCTGCACTGACGGCGGCTGCGCGGTCGAGCAGGCGGCTGGTGATCGCCATTGCGAACTCCTTCCAGCACGGGCTACGGATCCGTAGGTTACGAAAGCGTAGGTTACTTGACCGTCGGGTTGCCCGCCAGGGGGTGCGGGGTGTGACGCCCGTGACAGCGCAGGCACGGGTCATCCCAGCAGGTGCGTCGCGAGGGCCGCGGGGCCACCATGGGCATGTGTCAACCAGCCCGCCGAGCAAGACCTGCATCTCGTGCGGCCGGGAGATCACCTGGCGCAAGAAGTGGGCCCGCGACTGGGAAGCCGTCCGGTACTGCTCCGACGGCTGTCGGCGTCGGCGTACGACGAGCACCGATGAAGCCCTCGAAGCGGCCGTGCGCTCACTGTTGGCCGGCCGGGCCGCCGGCGCGACGATCTGCCCGTCGGAAGCCGCCCGCGCGGTCGATCCCGAGGGCTGGCCGGCATTGATGGAGAGGGCCCGAGCCGCGGCCCGCCGACTCGTCGCTGCTGGTGAGATCGACATCGTGCAGGGCAGCCGGGTCGTCGACCCGTCGACCGCCAAGGGCCCGATCCGGCTTCGCCGCCGGCCGGCCGGTGGCTAGCCGCCGCGCGCCGCTCAGCCGCCGCTGACGGCGGTGATGCCGGTCCGGGTCGGCACGAGGACCAGGCCCCCGGACAGGGCCGGGGTGGCGAAGCGGGCGGTCGAGCCGACCGAGATGTGGCTGAAGACCCGGCCGCTGCCCTCGCCGAGGGCGTACAGCACGCCGGCAGCCGGGTCGAGGGCCCAGACCAGGCCGGCCCCGATGACGGGACTGCCGGTGACCGCCGAAGGCGCCCGCCAGCCGGCGACGATGCTGCCGTCGGAGCGCAGCACCAGTTGGCGCAGGCCGTCGGTGCACGGGGCGATCACGACGTTGTTGTGTACCGCCGGGCCACCGAACTGGGTGGCGCAGGCGCCACGCAGGCTGCGCAGCGGGTGGCCGATGCCACCGAGGGCCCCCTGCTGGAGCAGGTAGCCGGTGCCGGTCTTGCCCTGCACCCAGACCTTGTCGCCCACCAGTGCGGCGCCGCTGCTGCCGAGATCGAGGTCCCTGGCGTTGTCCGCCGCCCAGCCGCTGGGTGCGAACCGGGACAGCAGCCGACCCGTCGCCGGGTCGACCTTGTTGACCGAGTCGCTGCCGTCGTAGGCGCCCCCGGTGGCGCTGCCGTTGCCGGCCACGACGTAGGCGTTGCCGAACCGGTCGACCGACGGACCGGACGGTTGCCACAGCCCGGCCTCGCGTCCGGTGCCGATGCGAACGACGGTGACCGCACCGGCGCCGGTGGCCGGCACGCTGACCAGGTAACCGTGGTAGTTCCCGCAGTCCCCGGCGTGGCCGCCGTAGGTCACCAGGACGCGGCCCTTCGCCAGTCCGAGCGCGCCACGCTGGTTCTGCACCCGGGGGTCTGAGCCCGCCGGGTCGACGTTGCGACGAACCGTCTGCCGACCGGTCCGGTAGTCCAGGCCCACCAGATCGTGTCGGACGCCGCTACCGCTCGGCGTGCTCGTGACCGCGAAGACCTGCCCGCTGACACTGTCGAAGACCGGTGTGCCGGTGATCCCGACCACCGGGGTGATGTTGCCGCAGGGCAGCGAGGCCGCTGGTACCGGTGCAGCGAGATGACGGCTCCACACCACCCGGCCGGTCGTGCGGCGCAACCCGTAGACGGTGTTCTGCTCGGTCGCCGCGATGACGAGGTCACCGATGACGAGCGGGCTGGCCTGCACGACGCCGTCGAGCGTGGCCCGCCAGGCCGGCTGCAGCGCTGACGGCGCGGGCATCCCGGGCTGGAAGCCGCTGCGCCCGCTGTCGTGGTGGTAGGCGTGCCACTGGGTGCTGTCGACGCCGGCCGTGGCGGCCACGGCCGGTTCGACGAGCCGGATCGGACCGTTCCCACAGGCGGCAGCCAGGCTCAGCGCCAGCGCTGAAAGGGCGCAGGTCCTGGTGCGTCTCATCGGTGGTGCCTCCCGAGATCGCAGGTGTGGGGCTACAGGTTGCCGGTCTTCCATTGCGAGAAGGGCATGTTCCAGTCCTGCATGCCGGCGTCGTCCTCATTCGGGCCGACGGCCGCATGGATCACGTCGACGACATCGCCGCGCCGGGTGACGCCGAAATACCAGGCGGCATCAGCCAGTGAGAGGTTGACGCAACCGTGGCTGACGTTGAGCCGGCCCTGGAACCGGACCGTGGCGGGATTGGCGTGCACGAAGGCGCCGCCGTTGGAGATGCGGACGCTCCAGGGCAGCGTCTCGAGGTAGCCATCCGGGCTCTTGATCGGGATACCGACGGTGGAGGAGTCGTAGAGGTGCTCCTTCTCCATGAGCAGCACGAGGTGCACCCCGCCCTTGGTGGGGTACTTATCCCGGCCGGTCGAGACGTTGACCGTCTTGAGCACCGCGCCGTTGCGCCGGACCGTCATCGTGTGCGCGGTGACGTCGACCGTGCTGACGAGAGCGTCACCGGTCGAGAACGATGCCGTCCGCGTGGAGGTCGTCCCCCAGGTGCCGGTACCGGGCAGGTTGAGCCCGCGCAGATCGGCGTTGACCGTCACCTTCGAGCCGGCGGCCCAGTACGACGGACCGCGGTAATGCACCTCGTAGCTGTCCATCCAGCGCCAGGCGCCTGCCACGGACGGGACGGCGGTGACGGTGAGGCGTCGGAGTACCGCGGCTCTCGCCGCACTGCTCTTCACGGCGTGATCGAAGGTCACGATCACCGGCGCACCGACCCCCACGACGACGCCGTCGGGCGAGAGCGTGGCGTGCAGCACGTTGACCGCGGGCTGGGTGGTGGCGGTCCGGGCCACGCTGGTCACCTTGCCGTCGGCGTCGACGACGACGCTGGTCAGGCGGTAGGTCGTCGAGGGGAACAGCCGGCCGGTCGAGGTCCAGCCGGTGGCTGTCAGCCGGCCGGCCAACGGTCCGTCCGGCCCGGCGGCCACCACGCTGCGCATCGTGCCGTCGGCGACGGAGAGGGTCAGCGGGCTGGACCAGGGCACCCCGGCGGGGGTCCGCAGAGCCACCGAGACGACGGCGGGCCGGGCTGGGCTGGACTGCTGCCGGGAACCGTCGATGGCCGACAGTGGCCGGGCCGCATCGCTGCCCGCGAACACGCCGCCAATGGCCAGTGCCGAGACGCTGCCGACGAGCACCGCTCCCGCCACCGCGATGGCGATGGTGGTCCGGGCGAGGCCGACGTCGCCGCGCATCGGTCGGGACTGACGGGTCACGGCCATCCTCACCTGTTCCCGATCACGGTGCAGCCACGGCGGGGCAGCGCCTCCATTGTGCCCCGCGGTGACGCGTTGTGCCGACGCTTGGTGCCAAACCGTTATCCGTAGCCCTCGGCCAGCCTCGGCGGGTCTCCATCACCGGCGCAGCGGCGACCGGTGCCGGCCCGACGCCAGGACCACCAGTGCCGCAGCGACAGCGATCTCGAGCAGCAGGGTGCCGAGGCCGCCGGTGTGCAGCCCGCGTCCCAGCAGCCGGCCCAGCACCGAACCGAGCAGCCCGACAGCGATCGTCGCCAGCACCCCGAGCCGGTGGCGTCCCGGCACCACGAGCCGCCCCAACGCGCCGATCACCAACCCGGTGACCGCCGTCGACACCAGCGAGACGAGCGCGAACCCGGCGAGCGGCAGCCCGACGAAGATCACCAGCAGGATGACGAGCAACGCAGCCACCCCCTGAGCGTACGGCCGACCGGGCCGGCCTGGGGGCGTCAGCCGAGCGCACGGCGCTGCTCGACCGCCGGCTCCCCGAGCCGGGCGAGCTGGCCGTCGCGGTGGCCGGCCGAGAACGCCTGGTTGGAGCTCTGGTGGCCGGCCCGTGCGCCTCGCCAGGAGCCGCGGGCCTGCGACGCCTGGTCGTGGAACTCGCGGACGCGCTCAGCCTTGGCCCGCAGCACCAGCTCCCCCGGGCGCTGATCGGACCCCCTGTCAGCGGGCACCGCGTCGACGGCCCGCAGGGCCCGCGCGCGGGCGGTGGTGAGTCGCTCCTGGACCGCAACCAGCCAGCCGTCATAGAACGACAGTCGCCAGGACACCGCGGGGACCCCGGTCGTCCGGTGCTCGCCAGCGCGCAGCCGACGGCCGGCGGCACCGGCCATCTGGGTCGCCAGCGAGGCCCACAACTGCTCGACGACATCGAGGTCGTCTGGATAGCCGAACCCCACAACGAAGGTGCTGTCGTGCGCCACGTTGACCATCACCTCGTTGGCGCGCGCCACGATGACGTAGAGCAGCACCAGCTGGCGGTTGCCCCGCTTGGCCCGCTCGCCGACCGTCACGGTGCGCTGTTCGAAGCTGTCGGCGCCGCCCGCACGACCGCGCCGGGCCGCCTGCCGGGCCCGAGCCTGCTCCAGATCCACGGCGTACGACGTTGCCAGCTCCTGGGCGCGGGTGACGAACGCGTCCGCCTCGTGCTCGTTGTCGGTGCCCTCGGCCTGCGCCAGCAGCTTGCCGATCCGGTCCAGGACCCGCTCGTCAGCCACGGGAGACCACCACCCGGTGCTCCGCGTAGTCGACAGCCAGGACGAACGCCGCCTGCTCGCCGAGCGCCGCATGGACGAGCTCGAGCAACCGGGCCGGGAAGGCCGGCCCGTGCCCCTGCTCGCCGTCGAGGTGGAAGGCCAGGTGGTGCGCCAGTTCGTGCAGCACGACCGCCTCGCGCATGGCCCAGGTCTCGCCCCGCTCCGGCCACGGCAGCGCAACCGTGCCGGGCGACTCCCAATGGGCTTTAGCCTGCCCGCGCCTGGCCCGCACGACGACCGGCGGGACGTCCCACCGGCTCAGCAGCTCTTCGGCATATCGAGCGGCGGCGTCGAGTGAGCCAAAGCGCACCTCGACCGGTAGCACGATGCTGCTCCCGGCCACGACTGCCCGGCGGGCCCCGAGCCGGGCAGCGTCCAGCCGCATCGCCCAGTTCTGCTCGGCGGCGTAGACCCGGGACCGCTGCCGGTCAGGGGGATGGACTCGGATCGTGGGGCCGGGTTGGCGGATGGGCATGCGGCAGTCTTACCAGCGGCGTCTGTCAGAAACGGTCACGGCGCGGCCGGGACCCGTCGTACGCCGCAGGGTTGCTCGCTGGGAGGTATCCCTGCGTCACGCACCTGCAACGGTGCGGTGGTGCCGCGACCGGGCACAGCGGGGACATGGTGACGGAGCGTCGGGCCGGTCAACCAGCCGGTGAGGTCGCCATCGGGACCGACCTGCTGTGCGTCGAGCGCCGCTTCGAGGTGCACCCCGCAACCGTAAGGGTGGCCCGTGCGGCCGTGCGCCGGCCGTGCCGGGCCTGGCAGCTCGGGGAGGTGCGCGAGTCGGCCGCGTTCGTCATCATTGAGGTCAGCACCAATGCTGTCCGGCACGGTGCGACCGGCGCGATGATTCTGCGGCTGAGCACCCGCGGGCTGCGGATCGAGCTGGCCGACAACAGCCCCGGCCGGCCCGAGGTCCTCCGGCCGTCGGACGAGGCGGAGTCCGGTCGGGGGATCTGGCTGGTGAGCGCGCTCCCCGTGCGGTGGGGGTCGAGCCGGATCCAATTGGGAAGCGGACCTGGGCCGAGCTGCGGATCCCGGCGTGAGAGGTGCCTCACTGGGCCGCCTGGAACACTGATTGCGCAGGCAGGCGTTGTGCGGGGGAAGGCAGGCACGCTGCCCCGGAGTCGAGGAGACGATGTGACGGGCGTGGACACCATCGAGGGTCGGGCCTTGCGGGTCGCGGTGATCGGGGCGGGACCGGCGGGCATCTACGTCGTGGACGTGCTGATGAAATCAGGCACGGACGTGTCGATCGACCTGTTCGAACGCCAGCCCGCGCCGTTCGGCCTGATCCGCTACGGCGTGGCGCCGGACCACCCGCGCATCAAGGGCATTGTGACGGCCCTGCACCAGGTGCTGGACAAGCCGCAGGTGCGGCTGCTCGGCAACGTCGAGTACGGCGTCGACGTCAAGCTCGAGGACCTGCGGCGGCACTACGACGCGATCGTGTTCACCACCGGCGCCGAGAAGGACCGCGATCTCGACATCCCGGGCATCGAGTTGCCCGGCAGCGTCGGCGGCGCGGACTTCGTGTCCTGGTTCGACGGCCATCCCGATGTGCCGCGCACCTGGCCGCTCGAGGCACGCTCGATCGCCGTCATCGGCGCCGGCAACGTGGGTCTGGACGTTTCCCGGATGCTGTCCAAGACCGCCGATGAGCTGCTTGTCACCGAGATCCCCGACAACGTCTACGAGGGCCTCAAGGCCTCCCCGGTCGAGGAGGTGCACGTCTTCGCCCGCCGCGGCCCGGCGCAGGCCAAGTTCACCCCGCTGGAGCTGCGTGAGCTCGACCACTCGCCCAATGTCGAGGTCATCGTCGACCCCCGCGACATCGAATACGACGACGGCAGCATCGCCGCCATCAACGCCGACAACCAGACCCGCCTGGTGGTGCGCGAGCTCGAGCGCTATGCCATGCGCGATGTCGGCGACCGGCCGCGCCGGCTGCACCTGCACTTTTTCGAGAACCCCGTCGAGGTGCTCGGCGACGGCGCGGTCGAGGGGCTGCGGACCGAGCGCACCGAGCTGACCGGCGACGGCAACGTCAAGGGCACCGGTGAGCTCACCGACTGGCCGGTGCAGGCGGTCTACCGCTGCGTGGGCTACCGGTCCACCGAGCTGCCGGGCCTGCCGTGGGATCCGCGCAACCACGTGGTGCCGCACGCCGCCGGCCGGGTGATCGACATCGACGGCGCCCCGCTGCCGGCCGTCTACGTCAACGGCTGGGTCAAGCGCGGGCCGGTCGGCCTGATCGGGCACACCAAGGGCGACGCGATCGAGACCGTCGGCAGCCTGCTGGAGGACCTGCCCACCTTGACGCCTGCGCCGGAGCCGACGCCCGAGGCCGTCACGGAGTTCCTCGAGCAACGCGGCGTCCGCTTCACCACCTGGGACGGCTGGCACCGACTCGACGCCCACGAGCGGGCGCTCGGCGAGCCGCACGACCGGGCCCGGATCAAGGTGGTCGATCGCGAGACGATGATCGAGGTCTCCCGGGGCCGCTAGGGCCGCGCTGGGAACATCGGGGCGGGCTCGCCGAGAGCGGCCCGCAGGTCATCGGGCACCGTTCGTTTGCCGCTGCCATCGGTCGCCACGACCACGTAGACGGTACGGATCCAGCAGGTCGGCGTGCTGTCCCGACGTACCTCGAAGTCCAGGGTGAAGCTGGTCCGGCCCCAGGCTGCGACGCTGACCGCGACGGCGACGTCGTCGCCCCAGCCGACGCCTGCCTGCCAGGTGAGCTGGCTGCCGACCACCTGGGTGTCGAGCCCGGCCGCGATCAGCTGGGCGTACGGCAGCCCGCGGTGGGCCAGGAACGCCGTCATCGCGTCATCGGCGTAGGCGAGGTACCACATGTTGAACACGACGCCCTGGCCGTCGACCTCGAGGTAGCGGACGCTGACAGGGTGGGTGAACACCGCCCGAGGCTAGGAGCACCTGTGCACGACCTGACGCCCGACCCAGCGACGCTCGAACCGGTCGAGCTCGCGGACCGCGAGGTGCTGGCCGCCCTGCAACTCGAGCGGATGCGCTGGAGCCTGCAACACGCCTACGACAACGTCCCGCACTATCGGGCGGCCTTCGACGCGGCCGGCATCAGGCCGACCGACCTGCGCGAGCTCGCCGACCTGCGGCACTTTCCCTTCACCAGCAAGGCCGACCTGCGCGCCGGCTACCCGTTCGGGATGTTCGCGGTCCCCCGCCGCGAGGTCGCCCGCATCCATGCCTCCAGCGGTACGACGGGACAGCCCACTGTCGTCGGCTACACCGCCCGCGACATCTCGACCTGGGCCGACGTGATGGCCAGGTCGATGCGGGCCGGCGGCGCGCGGCCTGGCGATCTGGTGCACATCGC
Organism: Frankiales bacterium; assembly: GCA_043747515.1. Classification (GTDB taxonomy): domain Bacteria; phylum Actinomycetota; class Actinomycetes; order Mycobacteriales; family SCTD01; genus JAYSQK01. The sequence continues at coordinate 10,103 of JAYTOZ010000070.1, forward strand.
CTACGGCTACGGGCTGTTCACCGGCGGGCTCGGGGCGCACTACGGCGCCGAGCGGCTGGGCTGCACCGTCGTACCGGTCTCGGGCGGCATGACCGAGCGGCAGGTCCGGCTGATCCGGGACTTCCAGCCGGACGTCATCATGGTCACCCCGTCGTACGTCCTGGCGATCATCGACGAGTTGGAACGGCAGGGCGTCGATGCGAGGTCGACGTCGCTGAAGGTCGGCATCTTCGGCGCCGAACCGTGGACCGAGGACATGCGAGGCGAGGTGCAGGGGCGCACCGACATGCACGCCGTCGACATCTACGGGCTGTCGGAGGTGATGGGGCCGGGAGTCGCGATGGAGTGCGTCGAGACCAAGGACGGCCTGCACATCTGGGAGGACCACTTCTATCCCGAGATCGTCGATCCGCTGTCGGGGGCGGTGCTGCCGGACGGCGAGCACGGCGAGCTGGTGCTGACCTCGCTGACCAAGGAGGCCATGCCGGTCGTGCGGTACCGGACCCGCGACCTGACCCGGCTGCTGCCGGGGACCGCGCGGACGATGCGCCGGATGGAGAAAATCACCGGTCGGTCCGACGACATGATCATCCTGCGGGGCGTCAATGTCTTCCCGTCGCAGGTGGAGGAACTGCTGCTGCGGGTGGACGGGCTCGCGCCGCACTACCAACTGGTGCTGTCGCGACCGCACCGGCTCGACGAGCTGACCGTCCGGGTGGAGTCCCGGGCGGGGCGTACGGCGCAGGACCGGGCTGAGCTCGGGCTGGTTCTCGCGCACCTGGTCAAGCAACACGTCGGCGTGACGGCGGCGTGCGACGTCGTCGAGCCGGGTGCACTGGAACGGTCCCAGGGCAAGGCGCAGCGGGTGCTGGACCTGCGCGGTTGACGGCCCTGCGCCGGGTCCGATCGCGGGCGCGCGCACCGGGTCTGCTGCGGCGATCTTGTCCTGCGGCCATCGGCCGCCCAGCGGGGGGCGGCAGACCACTTCCCCCGTCGTACGACGGATCCGAAACGGGCGTCTTGTCCTCGCGTCACGGCGACGGGGAAGTGCGGCTCACGGTGGTCCGAGTCACGGTGGTCCGAGTCACGGCGGCCCGAGCGACGTCGGCTCAGACACGCCGCCCCCCACGGCACCGATCATGGAGTTTGTGCGGCGATCGCACGCTCAACGGGGCGGCAGAACGTCCATGATCGGCGGGCGCGGCGGCATCGGTCGCGGGGGCGGGCTGATCGGCGGGCGTGACAGCATCGGGGGCGTGCCCGGCGGCGACACTGGGCTGCGGAGGCCACCGAAGGCCAGCGCCACCAGGGCGTCCGCGACCTCGGACACGTCGTGGACGCCGGGGCGGTACCACTCGACCAAGCTGTTGACCATGCCGAACAGCAGCCGTGTCACCAGCCGCGGGTCGAGGTCGGCGCGGATGTCGCCCTCGTCGATGGCCGACTGGACCAGCGCACTGAGCCGGGTGTCGAACTCCCGCCGCCGGGACAGCGCCCACCGCTCGGCCTCGGTGTTGCCGCGCACCCGGAGCAGCAGCGTGACGTAGGGCAGGAGCTCGACGAGCACGTCGGTGCTGCGCCGGAGCACGTGCTCGAGCCGGCCGACGGCCGGGCCGACGTTGGCAAGCGGTTCATCCAGGACCGCGAACAACGCATCGACGGCCCGGGCGACGGCGAGCCGGAGCAGCTCCTCCTTGCCGGCGACGTGGTGGTAGAAGGTCGACTTCGTCAGACCGGTGGCCCGGCCGAGATCGTCCATGCTGGTGGCGTCGTAGCCGCGGGCCAGAAACTCGCGCGCGACCACCGCGAGCAGCTCGTCCGGGGTGAACCGGGCCGGCCGGCCCGGCCGCCGGGCCGACGGCGAGGTGTCGGTCACCCCCCGACGCTAGCGGCCTGCACCTTGACAGCGGGCACCACCCGGCGCAGTATTCGACCAACCGTTCGGGATTAAGTGGAGGCCAGCGAGTGGATGCCAGTGCGGTGACAGACGAGCAGAGCTTCCAGGAGCGGATCGATGCCGACGACCGGGTTGAGCCCCGGGACTGGATGCCGGATGGCTACCGGCGCACCCTGATCCGGCAGATCGCCCAGCACGCCCACTCGGAGATCATCGGCATGCAGCCCGAGGGCGCCTGGATCACCCGCGCCCCCTCACTGCGGCGCAAATGCATCCTGGTGGCCAAGGTCCAGGACGAGGCCGGCCATGGCCTCTATCTCTACAGCGCCGCCGAGACCCTGGGCGTCGACCGGGCCGAGTTGCTCGACCTGCTGCACGCCGGCAGGCAGAAATACTCCACGATCTTCAACTACCCGACCACCAGCTGGGCCGACGTCGCCGCGATCGGCTGGCTCGTCGACGGCGCCGCGATCGTTAACCAGGTCCCCCTCACCCGCTGCTCCTACGGTCCCTACGCCCGGGCCATGACGCGGGTCTGCAAGGAGGAGAGCTTCCATCAACGGCAGGGTTTCGAGGCGATGACCGTGCTCGCGGGCGGCACGCCCGAGCAGCGCCGGATGGCGCAGGCCGCGCTCGACCGCTGGTGGTGGCCGGCGCTGATGATGTTCGGGCCGAGCGACTCCGAGAGCCCCAACAGCGCCCAGTCGATGGCCTGGGGGATCAAGCGTTTCTCCAACGATGAGCTGCGCCAACGCTTCGTCGACGCGACCGTCCCGCAGGCCGAGCATCTCGGGCTGATCATCCCCGATCCTGAGTTGTCCCTGGACGACGGGCACTACCGGTTCGGCGAGCTCGACTGGGCAGAGTTCTTCGCCGTGATGCGCGGCGACGGCCCCTGCAACCGCGAGCGACTCGCCAACCGCGTTGCCGCCCACGACGACGGTGCCTGGGTGCGCGAAGCCGCCCAGGCGTACGCCGGGAAACAGCTGGTCCGGCGGGCAGCATGAGCTCGGAGCCGCTGTGGGAGGTGTTCGTGCGACCCAAGCGCGGGCTCGCCCACACCCACGTCGGGAGCCTGCACGCCCCCGACGCCCACATGGCCCTGCGCAACGCCCGCGACGTCTACACGCGGCGGCAGGAGGGTGTGAGCATCTGGGTCATCCCGGCTGCCGAGGTCGTCGCGAGCAGTCCGGAGGAGAAGGACGCCTTCTTCGACCCGGCCGGTGACAAGGCCTACCGCCATCCGACCTTCTACGACGTCCCGGAGGGGCTGACCCACCTGTGACCCAGACGTTGGTCGACCGTGACGTCGCTGCTTACGCGCTCAGGCTCGGCGACGACGCGCTCGTGCTCGGCCAGCGACTGTGCGAATGGGCGGCGCGCTCCCCACAGCTCGAGGAGGATGTTGCGCTCCTGAACATCGCGCTCGACCTGCTCGGCGTGGCCCGCGCCCTGCTGACCCGGGCCGGGCAGCTCGAGGGCCGGGGTCGCGACGAGGACGACCTGGCGTTCCTGCGGCACGAGCCGGACTTCACCAACTGCCAGCTCGTCGAGCTCGACGGCGGCGACTTCGGGCGCACGATGGCCCGGCAGCTGCTCGTCAGCGCCTATCAGCTGCCGCTCTGGGCGGCGCTGTCGAGTTCCGCCGACGAGGTCGTGGCCGGGGTAGCGGGCAAGGCGGTCAAGGAATCGGCCTATCACCTCGACCATGCGCGGAGTTGGGTCGTCCGGCTCGGCGACGGTACGCCGGAATCGCACCGCCGGGTGCAGGCCGGCCTCGACGAGGTGTGGCCCTACGCCTTCGAGCTGTTCGAGCGAGACCCGCTGCTTGACCGCCTCGTGGCGCGCGGCGTCGCCCCCGACCCCGATCTGCTGGAGCCGCAGTGGCGGGCGACCGTCGAGGAGGTGCTGGTCGAGGCGACGCTCACGGTGCCGGAGATCGCGTGGCGGCCGACCGGTGGTCGTCGCGGCGAGCACACCACCGGTTTCGGGTTCCTGCTGGCCGAGTTGCAGCATCTGCACCGGTCCCACCCGGGGGCGAGCTGGTGACCAGCACCGCCGAGGTGCGCGCCGTCCTGGCCGCCGTCACCGATCCCGAGATCCCGGTCATCACCATCGAGGACCTGGGGATCCTGCGCGGCGTCGAGGTCGACGGCGGGTCCATCACGGTCACCATCACCCCGACGTACTCCGGATGCCCTGCGATGCAGGAGATCCGGGCCGACATCGACGCTGCACTGGCCGCACATGGCTGGTACGACGTGACGGTGCGCACCGTGCTCGCACCGGCCTGGACGACTGACTGGATGACCGAGACCGGGCGCGCGCGGTTGCGCGAGCACGGCATCGCGCCGCCGACGCGGACCGCGGGCGGTCCGATCCCGGTGGCACTGGGCCGGCGGCCGGTGATCGACTGCCCGAACTGCGGCGCGACCGACACCGAGGAGCTCACCCGGTTCTCCTCGACGTCCTGCAAGGCGCTGTGGCGGTGCCGGGTGTGCCGCGAACCCTTCGACTGGTTCAAGGACCACTGAGTGCCTGCTGCCCCGGGCTTCTCGCTGCTGCGCGTCGCCTCGGTCGACCGGCTGACGGCGGACGCGGTGGCGGTGACCTT
>JAYTOZ010000071.1:0-4353 GCA_043747515.1 Frankiales bacterium
AATACCAACCAGCTGCGCAGCCGTACCGGTTGGCAACCCAACCTGCCTAGTGCCAGACACCATCGTCACCACGACACCGACAACCTCGGCGACACCGACGCCTACACCGACAGCGACAGCGACCCCCACGCCGTCCACGTCGCCGACGGCAACCCCGTCGCCGACCCGGTCGCGTAAGCGCGGCAGATAACGATCGCGGGCAGGTTCCGGTTGGCGATGTCTCGGGACGACAGGTCGCGCCGGACCAGCCACCGCGGCAAGCCGCCACTGCGCGCCTGGGTCTGCTGCCTTCGCGCGAAGCCGGCTCCTTCGAAGGGCGCGGTGGTCCCGACGAGGGCCGCGGTCGCGTCGACGCGCCGGCCTTGTGCGTCGACCGGGTAGGCCGCCATCGTCTGGACGCCACGCACTCGTGCGTCGGAGACCGCCGCGTCGAGCATCGTGCGCGTCAGCCCCAGACGGGGCGTCGTTGACGTACGCAATCACCGCTGGCGCGTCCTGGCCCTGGCACAGCCGCAGGAGCCGGTCGGGCCGTTCGGCGCCCCTCAGCACGTGGTTCTCCGCGGAGGTCACGCGATGGGCCAGGCACCAGCACGCCGGGACATCCGGTTGCTTGGGGGCCAGCACGGCGCGCAGGCCACCGAAGCGCTCAGCAGTCGCCGGATGGATCTCGATCCCAGACAGGGATGGGGCAGGACCGAGCTGGCTCGGCCGGGTCAAGTGACCGGGTCGGAGTCACCTGGACGGGGCGCCGCGGGCCTGCTGGTCGTAGGACTTAGGTCGGGCAAAGGTTGGGCAAAGGTCGCTCCCGTCTACTCAGGTGACGGGCCGCAGGTGCCCGCCTGACGAAGGAGTCCCGGTGCCGTTCGGACGAGCAGTCATCTCCAGCGACGATGCGCGCCCCGGGCGGCGTCGCGGGTGGCACAGGGTCAGCTATCGCCGGCGGCGGCGGCATGCCGTCAGCTTGCTCGCCCTCCTCAGCTTGCTCGTCGTCGTGGTCGGCGGCGGCGTCGCCAGCGCAGTGGGCAACGGCGGGACCGCCAAGCCGCCGCCCCCGCTGCCGCCGCCGGCTCCTCGCATCGGCCCGGTGTTCCGGACCTTTCCGCCGGTGGCGCCGCCCACCTTCACGGGCGATCCGACCCATCTGACGCTGCACCAGTTCAACGTGATCGGTTTCATCCAGGACGCCAAGGTCAACAATGCAGAATGCAAGGACCTCACGCAGGCCCACTGGGGTGGCACCGTCGTCGTGAACAACCTGACCATCGTCGTCCCCTGCAACACGGTCATCCAGATGCCGGCGAACACGCTGACCTGGAGTGACTTCGTCAACCCGTCCTCCACCCCGGCAGTCGCGGTCTCGCTGAAGCAGCTGACCGACAAGGCCCCGGGCACGTTCCCGTCGTTCGAGATCAACGTGGTGGGCAACACCGTTGTCAATCGGCACATCGCCGGGCTGATCACTGTTTCGCAGCAGTCGCTGAACCAGGGCCAGGGCATCATCACCAGCATCGATTACGCCGCCGGGCAGCTGCATCTCGGTTCCGCGGTGGGCGCGCCCGACCAGGCTGTCGTCGAGCTCAACGACCCGATCGGCCGCTTCGGCCAACAGCACAGCCCCGACCCCCGGTTCTCGATCGATGAGGAGAACCCGACAGTGCACGCAAGCACGGGCTACCCGATGTGCGTGCCCCGCAGTGAGCCGGCGCGTTCGAGCGGCGGTGCCGTCACGGCTGAGGACCCGCTGTGCCCACAAGGCAATCGGCCCGCACCGGTAGGTGGTCACTGCCGCGACTTCGTCGACGACGGCATGGCGGGCTTCCTGCCCAAGGGTGGGAATCTGTCGGGACCGATCGGCAACCCGTCCTTCTGTGGACACTTCGTGATGCCGCCGGCGTTGGGGATGCCTGGCGCGCCGGACCCGACCAAGCAGGCGCCGTTCGAGGTGGGTGACTACATCACCTGGGCAGGAACGCTGCTCAGCCCGAACGGGACGGCGCCGAGCCTGATCTCGGCGTACGCGATCGAAGCCGATGTCGGCATCTTCACCAGCCACGGCACCAAGCCGAGCTACCTGGCCATCGGCGCGTTCGGCATCGGCTCTGCTGACCCCAACGCGCTCGCGGTGAGTGGCGCGAAGCAAGAGGTCGCGAACCGGATTTTCCTGGAGGCCGAGACCAGCGACGTCACGAGTCCGGTGGACATCTACCTGCCGGACATCGACCCCGTCACGGGTGCCGTGTCCTACCGCTGGATCACGCCCTTCGAGATGACCGGAGAGTCCCACCCGGAGGTCACCGGTACGACGGCGACGGGGGCATTCATCGGCGGTGGCATCACCACGCAGTTCAGCGGCGTGCAGGCGCAGCGGATCCGGCTGCGGGCCACGAGGGCGCCATTGGGTCTGCTGAACTCGCCACCGCGCAACATGTTGGTCGTGAATCGGACGCTGTGCAATCCCGACACCGCCGGTACACCCTCGTCGGGGGGCGTCACGTCCGTCGTCAACAACATCAAGACCAACCCCGAGTGCCTCACCAGCAAGACCGTCGCCAACGGCCTTGCGTCCGGCCGCTACCAGGCGCCGACCTTCGACTATATTTTTCCGGAGAACGTCCAGAAAGGCGACCCGGTGGTCCCGAACAATTTCTGGGACCTCGGATTCCTCAGCAACGGGGAAGGCGGCTCGAATGGACAGGGGCCGTTGACGCCAACGCCCTGGTGAGCCAGCCGGGAACCGAGCAGCCTCCGCAGCCATGCGCCTGCCTACGGCACGCGCGGTTGGCTAATCTCTGGTGACGCCGAGCCAGGGAGACGACATGCGGATCGCTGACGTCCGCCGCCAGCTGACGACACCACTTGGCGCGCCCGCCTATCCGCCGGGCGGTCCCTACCGGTTCACCGACCGGGAGTACCTCAACATCACCTACCGCACCGACCCGGAGGCGATGCGGAAGGTGGTGCCCGAGCCGCTCACCGTCGCCGAGCCGCTGGTCCGCTTCGAGGTCATGAAGATGCCCGACGTGACCGGTCTCGGCGCGTTCTGTGAATCCGGCCAGGTGTTGCGGGTCGAGTACGACGGGGAGCCCGCCGATTACCTGCACGCGATGTACGTCGACAGCCTCAGCTCGATCGCCAGTGGGCGGGAGATCAGTGCGTTTCCCAAGAAGATGGGAGCGCCGGCGCTGTACCTCGACAGCGACACCCTGATCGGCACGCTCGACTACGGGTCGCTGCGGGTGGCCACCGCGACGATGGGCTACAAGCATGTCCCGGTCGAGGAGGCCGCGGCGCGCGAGGAGATCGGGCAGCCGACGTACGGGCTGAAGATCCTGCCCGGCTACGACCGCCGGCCGCGAATCCTTGAGTTGGTCCGCAGTCAGATCACCGACATCACGATCAAGGGCGCCTGGAGTGGCCCGGCCCGGCTCCAGTTGTTCGAGCATGCGCTGGCCCCGCTGGCCGATCTCCCGGTGCTCGAGGTGCTGTCGGCCACCCACATCCTCACCGACCTCACCCTGGGCCGGCCCGAGATGGTGCACGACTACCTCGCCGAGACGGAGCGCAGATGACTGACGAGGTTCGCTACGAGGTCGACGGCCGGATCGCGACGATCACGCTGAACCGCCCGGAGCAGCGCAACGCCATCAACCCGGAGCTCACCATCGCCATGCATGCGGTGATGGAGCGGTTCGAGGCTGACCCGGAGGTGTGGCTGGCGATCCTGACCGGTGCCGGCTCGACCTTTTCCGCGGGGGCGGACCTCAAGGTCATCGCGGCCGGCCGGGGCAGTGAGTTGGCCTCGGGCAAGGGGGGTTTTGCAGGGTTCGTCCGCTACCCGCGCAGCAAACCGGTCATCGCGGCGGTCAACGGTTTCGCGCTCGCCGGCGGGACCGAGTTGGTGCTCGCCTGCGACCTGGTGGTGGCGGCCCGCGATGCCGCCTTCGGGTTGCCCGAGGTGACCCGGGGCATCGTCGCCGTCGGCGGCGGGGTGTTCCGGCTGCCCCGCGCCATCGGTGCGGCGCGGGCCCGCGAGCTGATCATGACGGGGGACCGGTTCGGGGCCGAGGAGGCGCACCGGCTGGGTCTGGTCAACCACGTGGTCGATGCCGACGAGGTCATGCCGACTGCGCGCCGGCTCGGTGAGCGGATCTGTGCAAACGCGCCGCTGGCCGTCCGGGAAAGCCTGGCCATCGCCCGGGTCGCGCTTGAGATCGACGAGGACGAGGGCTGGTCGCGCAGCGAGGCGACGTCCGCGCGGATCAAGCAGACTGAGGACGCCAAGGAGGGCCCACGCGCCTTCGCCGAGAAGCGGCCACCGCGCTGGACCGGCCGGTAGTTCGAAGGGGATCGTCG
>JAYTOZ010000072.1:0-3880 GCA_043747515.1 Frankiales bacterium
CACGCAGACGATCTCGCTGCGGTGACGGCCCGCGTGGGCGAACAGCTCGACGCTGCCGCGGCGTACGACGCGGGGCTCGTGACCGTCGCGCCGGACGACCTCGACTGGGACGACGAGCTGCGGCTCGCGCTCGAGGAGCGGCGGGCCCTGTCGCCGGACGCGCTGACCGGGATGGAGGCCAACCACCGATTCGTCGGACCGGAGACGGTCGAGACCAAGGTGTTCGGCCGGCTGACCGCCTGGCAGAACTGGATCTTCTTGCGGCCAAACGCGAGCGGGCCTGAGGGCGCGCTACGCCGGTACGGCTCGGGGACCCGCGCCGACTACGACACCGGCCGGGTCTGAGCGTGCCGACGCATGAGGTCGACCTGCTGCTGGTCGGCGCCGGGCCGGTCGGTATCTATGGCGCCTATTACGCCGGGGTGCGGGGGCTGCGCACCGCCATCATCGACTCGCTGCCGGAGCCGGGCGGCCAGATCACCGCGATGTATCCGGAAAAGCCGATCTACGACGTGGCCGGCTTCCCGAGCGTCAAGGGCCGCGATCTGGTCAGCGCGCTCGTGACGCAGGCTTCGCAGTACGGCCCGACGTACCTGCTCGGCGACTCAGCCACGACGCTCGAGCGCGGGCCGGACGGTCGCTGGTCGGTCGGGACCGAGGGCGGCGGGACAATCCGCTGCGGCGCCGTCGTGATCACCGGTGGGATCGGCACCTTCACCCCGCGGGCGATGCCGGCCGGTGAGGAGTTCCTCGGCCGGGGGCTGGCCTACTTCGTGCCGAAGCTGGCCGACTACACCGACCGCGACGTGGTGATCGTCGGTGGTGGCGACAGCGCGTGCGACTGGGCGCTCGCGCTGCAGGGTGTCGCCAGGAGCATCACCGTTGTCCACCGGCGCAGGGCATTTCGGGCTCACGCGGCGACGGTCGAGGCGGTGCGCGCCTCTGCCGCCACCGTGCTGGTCGACGCCGAGGTGACCAGGATCCTCGGCGCCGACGCCGTGGACACCGTCGAGATCGTCGTCAAGGGTGAGGACGCACCGAGGGTGCTGCCGTGCCAGCGACTCGTCGCCGCGCTGGGGTTCATCGCCGACCTCGGGCCGCTGCGCGAATGGGGGCTCGAGTTGCACGACAACCGGCATGTCGTTGTCGACTCCCGGATGCGCAGCAACATCGCCGGGGTGTATGCAGCAGGTGACATCACCGACTACGACGGCAAGGTGCGGCTCATCAGCGTCGGCTTCGGCGAGGTCGCCACCGCAGTGAACAATGCCGCTGTCGACCTCGACCCCGAGGCCCAGCTGTTCCCGGGGCATTCGAGCGACAACGCGCCGGTCCCTGTCACCGCCGCCTGAGCCCTGGAGAGAACTCGTGCCGTACGTCATCGCCGGACCCTGCATCGACATCAACGACAAAGCATGCATGGACGAGTGCCCTGTCGACTGCATCTACGAAGGGGAGCGCAAGAGCTACATCAACCCCAAGGAATGCATCGACTGCGGGGCCTGCGAGCCGGTCTGCCCGGTCGAGGCGATCACGCAGGACCGCAACGTGGACGACGCGATGACAGTCTTTGTCGAGGACAACCGGGCGTTCTTCGTCGAGGTGCTCCCAGGGCGCGATGCCCCGCTCGGCGCGCCAGGCGGCTCACGCAAAGTGGGCATCCTCGGTGTGGACACGCCGCTCGTCGCCGGCTGGGAGGCCTGATGTCCGAGGGCCGGCCGGTCCGGGAGCTGTCCGACGCCGACCTCGAACAGCAGGGCACGCACGCCCACGCGACCCGCAACTGGGTCTTCCTGCACGGGACGACGGCGCAGTTCGAACGCCATACCGAGCGGATGCTCGAGCTGGAGCAGGAATACCTCCGGCGCTTTCCCAAGCGCACCTGGCAGGGGGCCGGCGACCAGCCCCGCGAGGTTGACGAGGCGACCCGACTGCGGCTGGCCCTGCGCGGGTTGGCCCGGCAGATCGAATCCCTGCTGGACACCGGCGCACCGGGGCAGGCCGGCGACGAGCAGGTCGACCCCGCAGCGGTGCAGGCCCTCGTCGAGCGTCTGCGGGCGGCCGGCGGCCGGATGCACAGACTCGAGCTGCACCAGCTGGCCCGCGAGGTAGGGGTCAGTCCAGCCGGGCTCGCCGGGCTCTACCGGGGGCCGTCGCCGGTCCTGCTGGCCGAGCGCGACGAGCGGCTGCTCGCCAGCAGTTGATCAGGGGGCCAGCCGGGCCAGCAGCAGCGCCTCAGCGACGCAGGCGCGCTCCCACATCGCAAGATCCAGGCTCTCATCGACGCCGTGCCAACGTGACGCGGGATCGCCGACGCCGGTCACCAGCACGGTCGCGGCCGGATAGGTGCGGACGAACTCGGCGATGAACGGGATCGAACCGCCGATGCCCGCCTCGACGGCGGCGTTGCCGTAGGCGTCGGCAAACGCTGAGCGGGCGAGGTCGTAGACGTCACCGGTGGCCTCGAGTTCGAAGCCCGCGCCGGATGCACCTTTGGTGACGACGACCTCGGCGCCCCAGGGAGTGTTCGCCTGCAGGTGCTCGGTCAACCGCTCGCCGGCCCGCTGCGCGTCGTCGCCCGGCGCGATCCGCAGGCTGACCTTGGCCCGGGCCGAGGGCAGCAGCACGTTCGAGGCGTCTGCAACGCAGGGCGCGTCCATGCCGATGACCGCCACCGCCGGTCGGTGCCAGAGCCGCTCGGCCAGTGGGCCGGTGCCCATCAGTTGCCCGCCAGGAAGGAGCCCGGCGTCGGCGCGGAAGACCGCCTCGTCGAGAACGGCGCTCGACCCGCCGGTCACCAGCCCCTTCACCGCGACATCTCCTGCCTCGTCGTGCAGGCTCGCCAGCAGCCGGCACAGGCCGGTCAGCGCATCGCCGACTGCCCCGCCGTACATGCCCGAGTGGACGGCGCGCTCGAGCACCCGGACCTCCACGAGGACGTCCACCAGGCCGCGCAGGCTGGTCGTGAACGACGGCACGTCGACGGCGGCGTTGGCCGAGTCGGCGATGACGATGACGTCGGCGCGCAGTAGGTCACGGTGCTCGGCGAGCAGCGCGGGCAGGGTCGGTGAGCCGATCTCCTCCTCGCCCTCGATGAACAGCACGACCCCGACCGGCGGCTGCCCCCCGAAGGCGCGCAGCACCGCCAGATGCATCAGGACACCGGCCTTGTCGTCGGCGGCCCCCCGGCCGTAGAGCCGCCCGTTGCGCTCGGTCGGCTCGAACGGTGGGCTGGTCCAGTCCTGCTCCGGACCCGTCGGCTGGACGTCGAGATGCGCGTACAGCAGCACGGTGGGAGCGCCCTCTGGCGGCGGCCACGAAGCGATGACAGCGGGGGCTCCGCCGGCGCTGACAGTGCGGACGTCGGCGGCCCCGGCCGCCCGGGCCAGCTCGGCGACCTGCGCCGCTGCTCGAGCCACGTCACTGCGGTGCCCCGGATCGGCTGAGATCGACGGGATGCGGGCCAGCTGTTCGAGGTCTTGGCGCGCCGCGGGCAGGACACTTGCGAGCATGGCGCGCACGGAGGCGGCGGTAGCGGTCGTCATGACCGTCGACCCTACGTCGCGATCGTCCGCTGCATCCAGGCGACGTCGTGCCATTGGCCGTGCTCCCAGCCCACACCCCGCAAGACCCCGACCCGCTCGGAGCCCATTGCCTGATGCAGGCCGACGCTCGCGTCGTTGGGCAGCGTCATGCCGGCGACCGCGGTGCGCAAGCCCCGCTGGGCAAGCTCTTGGAAGAGCTGTTCGTACACCGCCTTGCCCCCGCCGGTGTGCCGCCAGTCCTGCGCCAGGTAGGTGCTGACTTCGCAGGTCCACCGAGAGGCCGCGCGCGACCTGAACGGACTGCCGTAGGCATACCCGACGACGAGATCGTCGTC
>JAYTOZ010000073.1:0-1500 GCA_043747515.1 Frankiales bacterium
GGCAACTCGTCGGCCGTGACGGCAGCCGGACGCCGATCCCCTGGACCAGGCAGGAGCCGAACCACGGCTGGACGACCGGGACCCCGTGGTTGCCGTTCGGCGCCGGCGCCGGTGGCCACAGCGTCGAAGCCGAGGACGCCGACCCCGACTCGATGCTGGCGTTCTACCGTCGGGCGCTCGCCCTGCGGCGGGAGCTGCGGCCCGGGCTCGCCCCTGAGGTCAGCTGGCTCGACGCACCCAACCAGGTCCTGGCGTTCCGGCGGGTCCTTGCCGACGGCCGCAGCCTGCGGTGCGTGCTGAATACCGGGCCGGTCGAGCTGGTCGTGCCCGAGGCAATCGGTGAACTCGTGCTGACCTCCGGCAGCACGCCCAACGAGGGGGTCGTGCCCGCTGAGACGACCCTGTGGCTGCTGGGCTGACCGGAGCGCGTCAGCGCTGCTGCAGCAGAGCCCTGGCCAGCGGGGCGTGGGCCACCAGGCTGTTCACCAGTCCACCGGCCATCGCCGCGCGGACGGCGTCAACCTTGTCGGCGCCGGACACGACGGCAATGACCTCCGGGACCGCCTGCAACTCGGTGCACGAGATGCAGATCGTCCGCTCGTGCAGCTCAGAGTGCACCGGTCGGCCCTCGGCATCGATCTGGATGCCGGAGAGCTCGGCGCAGACGCCGCGGTCGTGCAGCTCCCGCCACGTCGTCTTCCCGATCGCGTCGACGACGGTCGAGCGGCCGGGCTGCCACGACCCGATGCCGAGCACCGCCTTGGTCAGTCGAGGGTATTGCTCCATCGTCTGCGCGACGTCGCGTTGGCCGCGCAACACGGCGGCCGTGGCCTGGTCGGGCAGGATCATCGGCGCGTAGAAGAAATGCGCCGGACCGCCTGCGACCCGGGCCACCCCGCGGACGAGTTCGACTGCCCCGTCGTCCATCTGGGCCGCCCGGTCGAGAGCTCCGGTGAGCTGGACAATCGGGCAGCGAGCCAGGCTGCGCAGACCGAGCGGAATGGCGAGCAGTGAGCGTGCCCAGGCCAGGCCGAGCACGTCCTGCTCGGTGACGATCTCGGTCAACAGGTGAGCGGCAGCCTCGCCGAGGTGCCGGCGCACTTCGATCTCGTCGTTCTCGGGGGCGACGACCACGAGCGCATGCTGCAAGCCGTACGTCGTCTGCAGCCGGCTCGACAGCTCGAGGTCGAGGTCGCCGTGGTGGTCGAGCTCGATCCGTACCAGACCGGACGCCCGGGCCTGCTCGAGCAACCGGGCCACCTTGAAGCGGCTCAGGCCGAACTCCACCGCGATGTCGCTCTTGCTTTTGTTCTCCAGGTAGAAGCGGCGGGCCACCGACGCGGTGAGCACAAGCTCGGCTGGTCGGGTCGCCGCGATGTCGGACACCCGTGACCTCCGTGACCCAATTGCGACTGAGTTTCGTTGACAACGCCGGACCAGCACAGGATGCTCCGTGCAGTTCGAGCAGGCTAGCGCTCATTTGAGCGTTCGTGCCGGTGC
>JAYTOZ010000074.1:0-6239 GCA_043747515.1 Frankiales bacterium
GTCGGTGGTGACCGGCTTGCGGCATCGCGTCCCGGCGCCGATCAGACGGCGGCGCCGACCACCCGGCCGATCAGGTAGGTCAGCGTGGCCGCCGCGCCACCGAGCAGCAGCTGGCGGGCGCCGGTGTAGAGCACCGAGCGGTTGGTGAATCGGCTGACGAGCGCCCCGGCGGCGAACAGCCCGAGCCCGGCCAGCAGCACCGGCAGCAGCAGCGTGCCGGCGCCCAGCAGATAGGGCAGCAGCGGCAGCAGGGCGCCGACGGCGAAGGCGCCGAGCGAGCTGGCGGCTGCGATCCAGGGGGACGGCAGGTCGTCGGGGTCGACGCCGAGCTCCTCACGCGCATGCACACGCCAGGCCTGCTCGGGGTCGCGGGACAGCTGCCTGGCGACCTCGGCAGCCACGTCGGCGTCGACCCCGCGGCTGCGGTAGACCGCTGCCAGCTCGGCCTGCTCGGCCTCCGGGACGCGGGCGATCTCGGCTTTCTCCACCTCGATCTCGGCGCGGGTCAGCTCGACCTGCGAGGCCACCGAGACGTACTCCCCGGTCGCCATCGAGAACGCCCCGGCGACCAGCCCGGCGAGGCCGGTGATGACCAGGGTGTGCCCGCTGTCGCCACCGCCATGCAGGCCTCCGGCGACACCGGCGAGCAGTGCGGTGTTGCTGACCAGGCCGTCCGTCACGCCGAACACCGCCGGCCGCAGCCAGCCGCCGGTCACGTCGCGGTGGCCGTAGTGGTGCTCGTTGGTGCTTCGACTTCTGCCCTCGACCGTCGTCACGCTGTCGAGGGTACGTCGACATCCGGGGCCGGGGCCTGCTGGACGGGGCCCCGGCGCAGGACGATGAACGCAGTGGCGGCGAGCAGGACGATGATCGCGACGTAGTCGTTGAGCCGGAGCCCGAACAACCGGTTGGCGTCGTCGATGCGCAGCGCCTCGATCCAGGCCCGTCCGACGCAGTAGGCGGCGACGTAGAGCGCGAACGCCCGCCCACGGCGCAGACCGAACCGGCGCTCGGCCACGATGACGAGGGCGGCAACCCCCAGGTCCCACAGGGACTCGTAGAGGAACGTCGGATGGAAGGTGGCGAACTGGTTGAACCCGGCCGGGCGGTTGGTGGGGTCGATGCGGAGCCCCCACGGCAGGGTCGTCGGCCGACCGAACAACTCCTGGTTGAAGTAGTTGCCGAAACGCCCGATGGCTTGGGCGATGGCGATGCCGGGGGCCACCGCGTCGGCGAAGGCCCCGATGTCGACGCCGCGCCTGCGCAGCACGACGGCCGCCCCGAGCGCGCCGCCGAGCACGCCCCCCCAGATGCCGAGCCCACCCCGCCAGATGAACAGCGCGTGCAGGGGCACGCCGTGCTTGCCGAAGTACGCCGCTGGGCTGGTGATCACGTGGTAGATCCGGGCGCCGACCAGGCCGCACGGCACGCCGATGCTCGCGATGTCGGTGACCAGCCCCTTGGCACCGCCGCGGGCGACCCAACGCCGCTCACCCAGGATGACCGCAACGACCACCCCGAGCAGGATGCAGGCCGCGTAGGCCCGCAGCGGCAGTGGCCCGAGGTGCAGCACGCCGGTCGACGGGCTGGGGATGAAGGCGAGAAGGCTCACCGGCCGAGCGTACGGGCTGGCTCAGCCCCGGCGGACACCCTCGGCGAGGTCGGCGGCCAGCCGGCGCACCGCCGGGGCGCCACCGTCGATCAGGGCGGTCACCAGCGCCGAACCGACGATGACCCCGTCGGCGAACCGGGCGATCTCGGCGGCCTGGTCACCGTTACGCACCCCGAGCCCGACGCAGACCGGCAGCTCGGTCTGTGCCCTGGTCCGCTTGACGAGCTGCTCGGCCCGGTTGCCGACCTCGCTGCGGGCGCCGGTCACCCCCATCGTCGAGGCCGCATAGACAAACCCCCGGTTGGTCCGGCCGACCACCGCGATTCGCTCGTCGGTGCTGCTCGGGGCCACCAGGAACACCGGGTCCAGGTCGTGCGCGCAGGCCGCCTCCAGCCAGGGCCCGGCCTCCTCGGGGATGAGGTCCGGGGTGATCGCCCCCGAGCCGCCGGCGGCCTTGAGGTCCTTGGCGAACCGCTCCGGGCCGTAACGCTCGACCGGGTTCCAGTAGCCCATCACGACCGCCGGAGCGTGCGCGCTGACCGCGGCCACCGCGTCGAACACGTGCGCCACCCTGCTACCGGCCCGCAGCGCCGCGTCGACGGCGACCTGGATCACCGGCCCGTCCATCCCCGGATCGGTGTAGGGAACACCCACCTCGACCAGGTCGACGCCGCCCTCGACCATTGCGACCATGGCCGCCACCGATTCGGCGTACGACGGGAAACCGACCGGCAGATAGCCGATCAGGGCGGCCCGGTGCTCACTGCGGCAGGTGGCGAACAGCTCGTCGAGCCGGCTCACCCGGCGACCGTGCCGTCCTGGTCACCGGCGAGACCGAAGTAGCGGGCCGCAGTGTCGACGTCCTTGTCGCCACGGCCGCTGGTGTTGATGACGATCACGAGGTCCTGCGCGGCCCGACCGGAGGCGACCTGCGCGCGACCCCAGTCGCAAGCGCCGGCGAAGGCGTGGGCGGTCTCGATGGCGCACAGGATGCCCTCGGACCTCGCCAGCTTGGCCAGCGCGGCCATCGCCCAGTCGTCGGAGATAGCGGAGTAGGTCGCCCGACCGCTGTCACGCAGCCAGGAGTGCTCGGGTCCGACGCCGGGGTAGTCCAGACCGGCGCTGATGCTGGTGGTGTCGAGGGTCTGCCCGTCGGCGTCCTGCATGAGGTAGCTACGGGCGCCGTGCAGCACCCCAGGTGTGCCGGCGGTCAGCGGCGCGGCGTGCCGACCGGTCTCGACCCCGTCACCGCCGGCCTCGCAGCCGACCAGCGCGACGGATGAGTCCGGGATGAACGCATGGAACAGCCCCATCGCATTGCTGCCGCCGCCGACGCAGGCCACGGCGGCATCGGGCAGCCGGCCGACGAGGTCGAGCACCTGTTGGCGGGCCTCGACGCCGATGATCCGCTGGAAGTCGCGGACGAGCATCGGGAACGGGTGCGGGCCGACAACCGAGCCGATGGCGTAGTGCGTCGTCTCGACGTTGGCGACCCAGTCCCGAAAGGCCTCGTTGGTCGCGTCCTTGAGTGTCTTGGTGCCGGTGTGGACCGAGACGACCTCGGCGCCGAGCAGCCGCATCCGGGCGACGTTGAGGGCTTGCCGGCGGGTGTCCTCCTCCCCCATGTAGACGGTGCATTCGAAGCCGAACAGCGCCGCGGCGGTCGCCGTCGCGACACCGTGCTGACCGGCGCCGGTCTCAGCGATGATCCGCTGCTTCCCCATCTTCTTGGTCAGCATCGCCTGGCCCAGCACATTGTTGATCTTGTGCGAGCCGGTGTGCGCGAGGTCTTCGCGCTTGAGCAGGATCCGCGCGCCACCGGCGTGCTCGGACAGCCGGCGCGCGTCGGTCAGCGGCGTGGGCCGCCCGCCGTACGTCGTGAGCAGGCGGTCGAGCTCGGCCAGGAAGCCCGGGTCGCGCTGGCTCTCGGCGTGCGCGGCGGCCAGCTGGTCCAGCGCCGCGACGAGGGCCTCGGGGACGAAGCGCCCGCCGTAGGGGCCAAAGTGGCCGGCCGCATCAGGAAGCTCCGACGCAGTGCCCGGGACGCGGAACAGCTCGGTGCTCATGACTCGTGCCTGGTGCACGGGTGGGCGCCGGCGGTCACCAGGTCCGCCACCGCCTGGCGCGGGTTGCCTCCGGTGACGACGCCCTCACCGACCAGCACCGCGTCGGCCCCGGCCGCGGCGTAGGCGAGCAGGTCGTGCGGGCCGCGGACCCCCGACTCGGCGATCTTCACGACGGTGTCCGGGATCGATCCGCTGAGCCGGCCGAAGACCGACCGGTCGACCTCGAGGGTCTTCAAATTGCGCGCGTTGACCCCGACGACCCGCGCGCCCGCATCGAGTGCCCGGGTCAACTCGAGCGCGTCGTGAACCTCGACCAGGGCGGTCATCCCGAGCGACTCAGTGCGCTCCAGCAGGCTCACCAGGGCGTTCTGCTCGAGCGCCGCGACGATGAGCAGCACCAGGTCCGCGCCGTGCGCCCGCGCCTCCCACACCTGATAGCTGGACACCACGAAGTCTTTGCGCAGCAGGGGGACGTCGACCCTGGTCCGGACCGCGTCGAGGTCGGCGAGGCTCCCCCCGAAACGGCGCTGCTCGGTCAGCACGCTGATGACGCTGGCGCCACCGGCCTCGTAGTCCGCGGCGAGCGCAGCCGGGTCCGCGATCGCCGCGAGGGCGCCCTTGCTCGGGCTGCAACGCTTGACCTCGGCGATGACGGCAACGCCGGGCTGACGGAGCGCGGCGGCCCCGTCGAGCGCCTGCGGCAGGCGGCCGGCCCGCTCCTTGAGCGCGTCGAGGGTGGTTTGCTGCTGCCGCGCCGCGAGGTCCTCGCGCACCCCGACGAGGATGTCGTCGAGCATGCTCACCTCGGGATCCCTTCGTCACCTGCCGGCCGTCCTGGGCTCTGCCCGTACGGTATCCGGGGTGTTCGGGTGACCGCCCTCCGGGGGGTTGCCCACCGACGTCCCGCCGCTTTGTGCTGGATCCCGCTGCGGCTCGCCGGGTGTGTTGCGGCCCGATCCAGCACGAGCCCGCAATCACAAGGGCCCGGTGGGGTCCTCGCCGCGGTCCAGGGCGTCCCAGACCCCCTTGTCACCCACCGGCGCCGCCACCTCTGCCCGGCCGGCCGGCCGCTCGTAACGGGCCGACAACGCGGCCCATCGACGGCCGCGTACGACGACGAGCAGGCCGGCCACGCCGAGCAGCACGCCACCGGCCAGGCAGCCAAGCGGCCAGGGACCCAGGTGCGGCGTGCCGACGAAGCTGATCCCCTCCTGACGCAGGGAGGCCGCGCGGGTGACGGCGCCGGCCGGGTCGGCGAGCACCCGCGCGTCCAAGACGACGACCGCGGCTCCCGCGGCGGCGAGGGCGAACCCGACGGCGATCTTGCCCCACCGGCGGGCGGCCAGCAGCGCAGCCACCCCGGCCAGGCCGAGCACGGCGAGCACCCGCACCCCCGGCACGAGGTCCGAGCCCGCGAACCGACGTACCGAGGCCGGCAACGGCGGCTGCGCCGGGGTCATCAGCGCCAGCCAGGTCCGGGACGCGGCGAGCAGCACCAGCGCCGAGCCGACCAGGCAGAGCAGCACGGCCAGCCGAAGCTCTCGGCGGGCGGTCACACTGCCGGGCGCAGGGTGGCGGCCGCAGCGACGGCCCGCAGGACCGCCGCCGCCTTGTGCTCACACTCGGCCTGCTCGGTTGCCGGGTCGCTGTCGGCCACGAGGCCGCCGCCGGCCTGCACGAACGCCCGCCCGCCGTGCAGCACGGCCGTGCGGATCGCGATCGCCATGTCCATGTCGCCCCCCGCGCCGAGATAGCCGACGCAGCCACCGTAGAGGTTGCGCCGGAACGGCTCCAGCGACTGGATGATCTGCATCGCCCGCGGTTTGGGCGCCCCGGACAGGGTCCCGGCCGGGAACGTCGCAGTCAGCACGTCGAACGCGCTCCGCCCCGCCCCGACCGCACCGACGACGGTCGACACGATGTGCATCACGTGGCTGTAGCGCTCGATCGACATGAAGTCGACCACCTCGACGCTGCCGGCGGTGCAGACCCGGCCGAGATCGTTGCGGCCGAGGTCGACGAGCATGACGTGCTCGCTGCGCTCCTTTGGGTCGGCCAGCAACTCGGCGCCGAGCGCGGCGTCCTGCTCGGGCGTCGCGCCGCGCGGCCGGGTCCCGGCGATCGGGTGCAGCACCGCCCGGCCGCTGGTCACGGTCACGAGCGCCTCGGGCGAGGACCCGACCACGTCGTAGGGCGACTCGCGGCCGGCGAAGCGCAACAGGTACATGTAGGGCGAGGGGTTGCTGGCCCGCAGGACGCGGTAGACGTCGAGCCCATCGACCTCGGTCTCGACCTCGAACCGCTGCGACAGCACGACCTGGAAGGCGTCGCCCGCCCGGATGTGCTCCTTGACCGTCTCGACGCCCGCCATGAAGTCCTCGGCGGTGGTGCGCCGGACGACCTCGGGCAGCGCGGTGAGGTCGACCGTGGCGACCGACGGCTCGGTCGGCTGGGCCAGTGCGGCGGCCATCGCGTCGAGCCGGGCCACTGCCCCGTCGTACGTCGTGCCGGGGGCGCCGGGGACGGCGAGGGCGTTGGCGATCAGCAGGACGGTGCCGTCG
>JAYTOZ010000075.1:0-2902 GCA_043747515.1 Frankiales bacterium
AGCATCAGCAGCCGCAGCAGCTGGCTGCAGCGCTGTGGCAGCTCGGCCAGCGCTTCCCGCACGGCAGCGTCGCGCTCGGAGCCGAGCAGGCCGACATCCAGACCCGGTAGCCGCTCGTCGACCAGGTCGAGCCGTTCGGGTTCGCCGATCAGGACGTATTTCTTGGACCGGGCGATCACGCGCAGGCACTCGCGCCGCGCGGTGGTCGCGAGCCACGCGCCCACGTGCGCCGGCGTCGTGATCCGATCGATGTTCTCGACCAGCCGCAGCCAGGTCGTCTGCGCGACGTCAGAGGCGTCCGTCGGACCGAGCCGATGATCTCTGGTGATGGTCCACACCAGTCCCACGTAGGCCGCGACGAGCTCGTCCCAGGCGCCGCGGTCACCCGTCGCGGCGGCGAGGACCAGCTCCTCGGCGCGCTCCGGGGCGAGGCTCATGCCTGCGGATGCTAGGGCCAGTCATCCGAAAGACCCCTGCGGCGCCTTAGCCTTCGGCGCCGCTGTCGCCGGGAGCCGGCCCAGATGGCGTGGGGGGCAGCTGCCGGCGGGCCACCGCCTCGTCCAGGTCCACGTTGAAGCGGGCCAGCAGCCGGACCAGCTCGGCCCGGTCCGCGTCCGGCCAGCCGGCCAGCGCCTCACGCAGCACCGAGGCACGCAACGTCCGCGTCTCCAGCAACGCCTGCCGGCCCGTCGCGGTCGGGCTGACGAGCGCCGTGCGGGCGTCGGCCGGGTCGGCCTCGCGCCGCACGAAGCCGGCGTCCTCGAGGGCGCGCAGCTGTCGGCTCACGACCGACAGGTCGACCTCGAGCAGGGTGGCGAGCAGTGTGGGTCGCATCGGACCGTCGTCCACCAGCCGCCACAGGGTCATGTACGCCGGTCGATCGAGCACGGTGTGCCCACTTGGCCCGTGCAACTGGACCGGGCGTGAGATGCGCCGGGCCAGCTGCGACAGCTGCTGTTCGAGGTCGGCGGCGCGCACCTGACCACGGTAGGCCGACCGGCACCGGGCCTGCTCGACGTACGCTGGAGGAGCAGGTGTGAGACGCCCGATCGACGGGGTGCTCGTCCTGCCCACGTCTGCGGAAGGCCATCCCTGTTGTCCCTCACCGGACTGCTCGACGTCGTGCTCGGCGACCCGTCCCTCGCCAAGGCGGTCGAGACGGTCTCCGGCACCCTCGACCTCACTGCGCCGCCGGGGATGCGGCCGTTCGTGATCGCCGCGTTGACTGCTCGGGCCGGCCGGACCGTGCTTGCGGTGACGGCGACGGGCCGCGAGGCGGAGGACCTCGTCGCGGCGCTGTCGAGCCTGCACGACGCCGATCGGGTGGCGCTGTATCCCAGTTGGGAGACGCTGCCGCACGAGCGGCTCAGCCCGCGGGCCGACACGGTCGGGCGGCGGCTCGCTGTGCTGCGCAGGCTGGCCCACCCCAGCACCGACGACCCGGCGACCGGGCCGATCGACGTGGTCGTCGCGCCGGTGCGCAGTCTGCTGCAGCCGCAGGTCAAGGGCCTCGGCGAGCTGGAGCCGGTGCAGCTGCAGGCGGGGCAGGACGCTTCGCTCGACGATGCGGTCCGTCGCCTGGTCGACATCTCCTACCTGCGGGTTGAACTCGTCGAAAAGCGGGGTGAGTTCGCCGTTCGCGGCGGCATCCTGGACGTGTTCCCACCGACCGAGGAACACCCTCTGCGGGTCGAGTTCTGGGGCGACACGGTCGAGGAGGTCCGGTCGTTCAAGGTCAGCGACCAGCGCAGTCTCGGCACGGTCGAGCACGGGCTGTGGGCCCCACCATGCCGCGAGCTGCTGCTCACGCCCGAGGTGCGTGCCCGGGCGAGGGAGCTCGTCACCACGCACCCCGAGCTGGCCGAGATCTGCGACCGGATCGCCGACGGCACCCCGGTCGAGGGCATGGAGGCGCTCGCACCGGTGCTCGTCGACGATTTGCAGCTCCTCGTCGACGAGATGCCGGACGGCACCGTCGTTGTCGTCTGCGACCCGGAGCGGGTGCGCACCCGTGCGCATGACCTGGTCCGCACCAGCCAGGAGTTCCTCGAGGCGTCGTGGTCGACTGCGGCAATCGGCGGCCAGGCCCCGGTGGATCTTGGTGCGGCCGCCTACAAGAGCCTCGTCGAGGTCCGCGAGCATGCCGCGGCGAGCGGGTTGCCCTGGTGGAGCGTGACACCGTTCACCTCCGACGCCGACCTCGAGGACAACACGATCGTGCTGGCCACCCGGCAGCCGACCGCCTACCGGGGCGAGACCGAGCGGGCGCTCGAGGATGTCCGGCGGTGGTCCACCGACGGCTGGCGGGTGGTTCTCACTACCGAGGGGCACGGGCCGGCGCAGCGTCTCGTCGAGGTGCTGCGGGGCGCCGACATCGCGGCGCGGTTCGACGAAAACCTCGATGGGTCAGTCGATCCCGGTGTCGTGCACGTCTCGACGGGATGCCTGGAGACCGGCTTCACGAGCGAGCTGCTCAAGACCGCCGTGCTCACCGAGGCCGATCTCACCGGCACCCGGGGGGCGGGCTCCAAAGACATCAGCAAACGGATGCCGAGCAAGCGGCGCAACGCCGTGGATCCGCTGCAACTCAAGGCCGGCGATCCCGTCGTCCACGAGCAGCACGGCGTCGGGCGCTACGTCGAGATGGTGCAGCGGACGGTCGCCGGAGCCACCCGCGAGTACCTCATCCTTGAATACGCCAAGGGCGACAAGTTGTTCGTGCCAACTGATCAGCTCGAACTGGTTACTCGGTACGTCGGCGGCGAGGCCCCCTCGATGGACCGGCTCGGCGGCGGTGACTGGGCCAAACGCAAGGGGCGGGCCAAGAAGGCGGTCAAGGAGATCGCGGCCGGGCTCATCCAGCTCTACAGCGCCCGGATGGCGAGCCCCGGCCATGCCTTCG
>JAYTOZ010000076.1:0-4900 GCA_043747515.1 Frankiales bacterium
CCTACGGCACGATCGGGATCATCTTTGACGGCGACACCGTCCAAATGGCGGGCTATCTGGCCCGGCTGGGCGCGCTCGCCGCGCCGTTCCTGCTGCGGGTCGAGCACCCGGTCGACGCCGGTAGCCGGGACGGCCAGGTGACGGCGATGGCCGCCCTGCGGGCGGAGTTGCACCGGGTGGGGGCTGACGTCCAGATCGTGGCGGACGAGTGGTGCAACACCTTGCGGGACATCGAGGTGTTCGTGGTCGCGCAAGCGGCGGACGTCATTCACGTCAAGACCCCGGACCTCGGCGGCCTGCACGACACCGCGACCGCGCTGCTGCTGGTGCGCAGAAGCGGTCTTGCCGCCTACTGCGGCGGGACGTGCAACGAGACCGACCGCTCGGCGCAGGTCTCGGCGCACGTGGCCATGGCCTGCGGCGCCGACCTCGTGTTGGCTAAGCCCGGCATGGGCGTGGACGAGGGGATGATGATCGTGGGCAACGAGATGGAGCGCACGGCGGTGCTGGCCGCCCGCCGTTCCGCCGGCGCTGGAGCCGGCACAGGACGGGCCGGTTCATGAAGCCGCTGGAAGACGTGCGGATTCTTGCGCTGGAGCAGTACGGCGCCGGCCCGTTCGGCAGCGTGCACCTGGCCGATCTCGGCGCCGAGGTGATCAAAATCGAGGATCCGCGCACCGGCGGTGACGTTGGGCGCTACGTCCCGCCGTTCCAGCACGATCAGGACAGCCTGTTTTTCGAGACCTTCAACCGGAACAAGAAGAGCATTCAGCTGGACTTGGCCAATCCGGCCGGCCGGCGCGTCTTCGAGGACCTGGTGCGCGTCAGCGACGTGGTCTTTTCCAACCTGCGGGGGGACGTGCCCAACAAGATCGGCATTACGTACGCCACCCTCGGGCACCTCAACCCGGCGATCGTCTGCTGCTCGCTCAGCGCCTTCGGCATGACCGGGCCGCGCCGCGACGAGCCGGGGTACGACTACGTCTTGCAAGGCATCGCCGGCTGGATGGACCTGACCGGTGAGCCGGGGGGACCGCCCAGCAAGTCCGGCCTGTCCCTTGTCGACTTCTCCGGTGGCCTGGTTGCCGCGACCGCCATCCTGGCCGGGCTGCACGCCGCCCGCCGGGACGGCATCGGCGGCGACTGCGACGTGTCCCTGTTCGACACCGCGATCGCCATGCTGTCCTACCAGGCGACCTGGCACCTCACCGGCGGCTACGAACCGCAACGCAAGGGACGCTCCGCGCACCCCTCACTCGTGCCTTTCCAGGCCTTCCCGACGGGCGATCGTTGGATCGTCGTGGCGTGCGCCAAGGAGAAGTTCTTCGCCCGTCTGGTCGCCGCGCTCGGTCGCCCCGAGCTCAGCACAGACCCGCGCTTCGCGAACTTCTCGGCGCGCGGCGCTCACGCCTTCGAGCTGCAGGACCTGCTGGACGAAATCTTCGCCTCCCGCCCGGCCACCCAGTGGCTGGGCATCCTGCGGGCCGCCGGCGTCCCGTGCGGCCCCGTCAACAACGTGTCGGAGGCGCTGCAAGATCCGCAAACGCGGGCGCGGAACCTGATCGTCAGCACCGAGCATCCGCACTTCGGGCGGGTTGATCAGGTGGCCAGCCCCGTCCGGGTCGGGCCCGTGCCCCCCACCTACCGCCGGGCACCGCAACTGCACGAGGACGCCGACCAGATCCTCGAGAGCCTGCTCGGCCTGGACGAAGCCTTCGTCCGCGGACTGGCCAACCAGGGCGCCTTCGGCGTCCTGCCCGTCCATAAGGAGACCTGATGCTTGAACTCGACGACCACGAAGCCGCGATGGTCGCGGTGGTCCGTGACTTTGTGAACCGCGACGTCCGGCCGGTCGTGCGCGAGCTCGAGCAGGCCGACGAGTACCCCGAGCAGCTCATCAAGCAGATGAAGTCACTTGGCATCTTCGGTCTCGCGGTGCCCGAGCAGTGGGGCGGACTGGCCGTGTCAGCGGCCTGCTACGTCGCCGTTACCGAGGAGCTGGCTCGCGGCTGGATGAGCCTTGCCGGAGCCATGGGTGGCCACTCGGTGGTCGCCAAACTGCTCGCCGACTTCGGGACGCCGGCGCAGCAGGAGGGCTACCTGCCGGCGATGGCCACCGGTCAGGTCCGGGCGACGATGGCCCTCACCGAACCGGGGGGCGGGTCGGACCTGCAGGCGATGCGCACGGTCGCCGTCCAGGACAAAGACGAGTACGTCATCCACGGAACGAAGACCTGGATCAGCAACGCCCGACGCTCCGAGCTCATCGCCCTGATGTGCAAGACCGATCCGGCTGCCTCACCGGCGAGCAAGGGGATCAGCATCCTGCTGGTCGAGAAGGGCCCCGGGTTCACGCTCTCGCGCGATCTACCCAAACTCGGCTATAAGGGTGTCGAGAGCTGCGAGATCTCGATGGACAACTTTCGGGTCCCCCGCAGCAGCCTGCTCGGTGAGGTCGAGGGAGAAGGCTTCGCGCAGATGATGCGGGGTCTGGAGATCGGGCGCATCCAGGTGGCGGCACGCGCTCTTGGCGTCGGCCGCGCAGCGCTGGAGGACTCGCTGAACTACGCGCAGCAGCGGGAGAGCTTCGGCAAACCGATCTGGCAGCACCAGTCGGTCGGCAACTACCTGGCGAACATGGCGACCAAGCTCGAGGCCGCCCGACAGCTCGTGCTGCACGCGGCCCACACCTATGACTCGGGCCGGCGCGCCGACCTCGAGGCCGGCATGGCCAAACTGTTCGCCTCCGAGGCTGCCATGGAGATCGCGCTCGACGCCATGCGGATCCACGGCGGCTACGGCTATTCCACCGAGTTCGACGTCGAGCGCTATTTCCGCGATGCCCCGCTGATGATCGTCGGGGAGGGCACCAACGAGATCCAGCGCAATGTCATCGTCCGGCAGCTCATCGAGCGTCATCGTTCGACGACATGAGCGCCGTGACGTGGCTGTTCGTGCCGGGAGATCGGCCGGAGCGCTTCCTCAAGGCGCAGGCCAGTGGCGCTGACGCTGTGGTCTGCGACCTCGAAGACGGCGTTGCCCCGGGGGACAAGACGCAGGCCAGAACCGAGGTGCGGACCTGGCTGACGGCCGGAGGACGGGCATGGGTGCGGGTGAACGCACCCGGCAGCGAGGCGGGCGACGACGACGTCGCGGCGTTGCGCGGACTGCCTGGCCTGCAGGGCCTGATGGTGCCGAAGTCCGAGAGCGCGGGGCAACTCGAGGACCTCGTCCGGCGCGGGGGAGGCTGTCCGGTCGTGGCACTGGTGGAGACAGCTGCCGGCGTCCTCGAAGCGACCAGCATCGCGCGCAGCCCCGCCGTGGAGCGCCTTGCGTTCGGCTCCATCGACTACGCCGGTGACATCGACGCCGTGGAGAGCGACGACAGCCTGCTGCTCGCGCGCTCGCTGCTGGTGCTGGCCTCCCGCGCCGCGGGCAAGCCGGGTCCACTGGACGGTGTGACGACCGACCTGCTGACCATGGAGCCGGTCCAGCTGGCGGCGGCGTACGCGCGGAGCCTTGGCTTTGCGGGAAAGCTGTGCATCCACCCGCGCCAAGTAGCGGCGGTGGCAGCCGGTTTCGCCCCGCAAGAACAGGACGTGCGGTGGGCCCGCGAGGTCGTCGAGGCAGCGGCGTCGGCAGGGGCAGTCGCCGTGGCCGGCCACATGGTCGACCGGCCGGTGCTGGAGCGTGCCCGCCGAATCCTGGCCAGGGTGGAGTCGAAGGCACAAAGGAGCCGGTCGTGACCGTCGTTGAGCGCACGGAAATCCTGGACCCCGGCCCGGCCGAAGGCCTTGCCGGACTGCTCGGCGTGTCCGTCCCGGACCTTCACGCCGGGCTGCCGCTGCTCTGGCACACCGTCTACCTGCTGGACCGGCCGCGACAGGACGTGCTCGGACCAGACGGTCACCCGGCGGAGGGCGGCACGCCGACGCCACCCCACCCCGGCATGCGTCGCATGTTCGCCGGTGGCCGGGTGCGGACCAGCGGTGCCCTGCGGTGCGGGGAGCCGGCCACGCGACGGACCCGCGTGATCGGGACGGTCGAGAAGTCCGGTCGCACCGGGCCCCTGACCTTCGTCACGATCGCTCACGAGATCACCCAGCGCGGGACGGTGGTCGTCACCGAGGAACAGGACATCGTCTACCGGCCGCCGGCCGCCGTTGGCGGCCGAGCCCCAGCCGATCCGGTGGAGCCCGGGCCGCCATGCCCGCAGGACCGGCGGGTATCACCGACTCCGACATTGCTGTTCCGATACTCCGCGCTGACCTACAACGCCCACCGCATCCACTATGACCGCGACTACGCCCGTGACGTGGAGGGCTATCCCGGGCTTGTCGTGCACGGGCCGCTGCAAGCGCTCCTCATGGCGGAGGCGACCCGGCGCGACGCGACCGCGCCAGCCGGCGACCGGGCGTTCACCTACCGATTGCTGGCGCCGCTGTTCGACGTCGGCGTGCTGATGGTGCACGTCGAGCCGGAGGCTGGCGGCCAACGCACGTTCGTGCATGACGCGGCAGGAGTGCGGACGGCAGCGGGAAGCATGCAGGAACCGCACTGACGCACGTTCGTCATAGCGCGGCTCCCGGTACCCGTCTGGAAAGCCAGTCCGGCGGGGTCGGCAACGACGGCGAAGTCCCGCCGGCGCCGGTCCTCACCCGCGGATCCCTGCGCCGCCCCCGTCGTCGTGCGGCCGGACGGGGCCGGACCAGTGCGCAGTCGCAGACCCGGTGGTTGCCGACTGCGGAACCCGCGAGGAGCAGTCCGCGTCGGCGTGAGTCGAAGAAGCTCGAGGGTTGATACCCAGCCGGGCGCCGACGCGTCACGCTCAGGATGCTCGGCCCACGTCGAGCCGCAGACCCGGGGGAGCAGGGCACCTACGCGGCAGGCGTCTGCGGTC
>JAYTOZ010000077.1:0-17498 GCA_043747515.1 Frankiales bacterium
GTCGATGTGCAGGATCGGGTTGTAGTCCGGTCCCGACCGAAGCTCCAGGACCCGGCTCCGCACCCAGCTGACGTAGTCGGCGAGGAGCTCACCGGACTCGCCGAGCTTGCCGGCAACCTGGTTGATCAGGCCGTGCGGCAGGGAACCCGCGCCCTTGAGGATCATCTTGTCCACCGCGGTGTAGCGATCGTCACCGGACTGCACGAACAGCGGGACCGGGCGCAACTCGACACCGGTCGCGTACTCATCACGGATGATCTCGGCCATCGTCACCCGTTGGGACGTCGCGACCGCGTCGAGCAGCGCCTGGCTCAGTCCGTACCGGAGCGCTGCATGCAGCGGCACACCGCCCGGCCGGATGGCGTCGGTCCGGGCGCACAGGTCACGGAAGGAACCGACCTCTTGGCCGAGCAGTACCGGTGCCACGTGCATGGCGATGTCCGCCGCCGCCCGGTCGGCGCGAAGGGCGCTGTCCCGGCCGCCGGCGCCGGCGTACTGCACGGACGCGGCATCACCGGTTGCCACTGACCCGTCCGAAAGGACGAGCAGGATCGACAGCGCCTCGCCGGGTTGTCGGATGCTGGTGAAGCCGGGAGTGACAGGCACGCCGGTGTAGGAGAAGCCGTCTTGGCGCGCTCCCGCCCGAATTGCCAGCTGGTCGTCGGCGAAGAAGCCGGTGCGAGCAGGACTGGTGAGGATGTCGACGATGCGGAGTGCGGGCATGGACGGTGACTCCTGGCGGGAGGCGGAGCGGCTGATCAGCCCATCCGGATGGGGTCGCGTGTATCCGTCGAGCTCGATCCAGATCGCCTTGGTCTCGATGTATGCCTTGACGACCTCAAGGCCACTCTCGCGCCCCCAACCGCTGGATCCGACCCCGCCGAACGGCACGTCGGGGGCGGCGACCCGGTAGGAGGTGACCTAGACGGTGCCGGCGCGAAGCCGATGCGCCACGCGGTGACCGCGGGACAAATCGCACATCCAAACACCGGCAGCCAGGCCGTACTCCGTGCTGTTGGCCAGCTCGATGGCCTCCTACTCGGTAGTGAACCGCAGGACCGCCAGGACCGGCCCGAAGATCTCCCCGCGGGCGAGTTCCATCTCGGCGCGGACAGCGGTCAGGATGCTCGGCTGGTAGAGCAAGCGGACCTGCATCGAGGTGCTGCGCACCGCCGCAGACGAGCGTCGCCCCCGCCTGGACTGCGCGTACGACGAAGCCGGAGACGGCGCCGAGCTGGGTGGCGTTGGCCAGCGGTCCCATCTCGGTGTCCGGGTCGAGCGGGTGCCCCAGTCCGATGGTGGCCACCCGGTCGCTGATCCGCTGGACGAGTTCGTCGTCGCGGCCCTCGTGCACGAGCAGCCGTGACCCAGCGATGCAGGTCTGGCCGGTGGCGGCGAAGATCCCGGCGATCACGCCGTTGGCGGCGGCTTGCAGGTCGACGTCGTCGAAGACCAGTTGTGCGGACTTGCCGCCGAGTTCCAGCACCGTGCGGATGAAGTTGGCTGCGGCGTCCCTCGCGACGGCCTTGCCGACGACCGTCGAGCCGGTGAAGGCAATGTGGTCCACGTCGGGGTACGCGACCAGCGCCTGCCCGACCGCGGGCCCCCGGCCGGTGACCACGTTGAAGACGCCTGGCAGGAATCCCGCCTCCAGGACGCGCTTGCCCAGCTCGAGGGCCGACACGGTCGTGGAGTCCGACGGCTTCACGACCAACACGCAGCTGGCCGTCAACGCCGGCGCGAGCTTCCACATCAGCAGCAAAAGAGGGGAGTTCCACGGGACGATGGCCCCGTCGACGCCTACCGCTTCGTCCCGCGTGTAGATCATGAGATTGGCCCGGTTGGACGGGATGACGTCACCCTGCAGCTTGTCGGCCACGCCGGCGAAGGAGTCGAGCCAGGCCGGCAGGTACTCCGGCTGGCCGAGTGTTTGGCGGAGAAGTTTACCGTTGTCCCGGCTCTCGATCCCTGCCAGTTCCCGGGCGTCCCGGGCGAGCAGCACGGCCAGCCGCCGCCTGAGGCCCGCGCGCTGACAGCCCGTCATCGCCCTCCACGGGCCGTCCAGGGCGGCGCGTGCGGCAGCCACGGCCCGAACGACGTCGGCCGCGCCCGCGTCGGGCACCGTGGCCCAGCCCTCGCCGTTGTAGTGATTGTCGCTGGTGTAGCTGCTCCCAGTCTCTGCGGGCAGCCAGCTGTCACCGATGAGCAGCTGGGAGGGGATGGATTTCGAAGTCGCCGTCATGCCGCCTCCGCGGTCGTGTTGGACCAGCTAGGACTGAGAAGCCGAAGGGCGGGCAGCCACTCGGCGCTCGAACTCCAACCGAACCTTGCTCGGGTCGACGAACGGCGAGGGACCGGGCCAGACGTGCTCGTCCAGCACTGCCTCGATCAGCCCCGGCCGGTCGGTGGCGACCAGCGCGGCAGACAGCTCCGCGGGATTGTTGACCCGCCATGCCGCGATCCCACCCAACGCGCCGGCGACCTCGACAAACCGCCCCGAGGACAGCAGTGGCTGCCCGCCGGTGATGCTGTACGCGCCATCGGCCAGGACGACCGTCAGCAAGTTGCGCGGGCGGTAGGCCGACACCGACCACAGGGTCGCCGCGCCCATCAACAACTCGCCGTCGCCCAGTAGCGCGACGACCACTCGGTCGGGCAGCGCATCGGCGACCCCCATCGCCCCCGCGAGGGCTGATCCCATCGAGGCCCCGAAGTAGAAGTGCCCCGCGTCCCCCGAGGCCTGCCGAAGCGCGGAGGTGGCGGTGCCCAGCGACGAGACGCACAGGGCGTCCGGCAGGATTCCGACGATGGCGTCCGCGACATCAGTGGCTTTCACGGCCGCCCCCCAGCTCCGGTTCCAGCAGCAATGCAGCACACTCGCCCGCGTCGTAGGCGAGCGTCATGATCCCGTCGGTCACCTGCTTGGCAGCCTCGGCGCTGCGCAGGGAAAACGACTGGATCCCCAGTGCGTTTAACAGAGGCACGGTCGCTCTGCCCATCGGGACCTGACTCGGATTGGCCTCACCCAGCGTCCCTCTCATCGACAGCACCATCGGAATGCCAAGCCGATAGGGGACGGCGAGGGAGGCCAACGCGTTGATGGAGTTGCCCAACCCCGAGCTCTGCATGAGCACGACCGGCCGGCGGCCCGAGATCCGCTGACCCACGGCGTAGGCGACGCACTCCTCTTCTCGGCTGAGCGAGCGAAGGACGACAGAGTGGTCAGCCAGGCAGCTCAGGACGCCCTGCAACCGGGTGTCCGGGACGTACGCCGCAACCGTGACACCGCCGTCCGCTAGCGCGTGGCCAACCGCGAACTGCCAGCCTCCTGCGTTGTCGTCCTGCGCGGCACTCTCAGACATGGCCTACCCCTGCTTGTCGGCACTATTTCGATCGCCCGGTGTTCCAAAACTGTATAGGATATTGAATCTGAGTGCGAGCAGTCCGGCGAGGAAGGTTGTGCCTATTCCTCGACAGGCCCGTCTCGGCGCGCGGCTCCCGACTCGACGTGCCGGGCAAGCAGCTCACCGGCATGGACGATGTGTTCGGTCATAGCGACCCGAGCGATCTTCGGAGCCCGCTTGCGGAAGGCGTCCAACAACGCGCGATGGTCGTGCAACGACGCGGCGGGCCAGCCCTCGATGCGCGCAAAGAAGCGGACCGGCACGTAATGAACCGACACGCCCAGCAGCCAGGCGATCTTCGGCGCTCCCGCCAGGTGGTTGATCGCTCGGTGGAACTGGAAGTTCAGGCGCTCCAGCTCTTCCTGGGCGCCCCGGTCCGCAGCCTCTTCCAGCTGCCGGTGCAACGCTTCGAGATGAGCCACCGAGGCCGCGTCGCTGTGCTTGATGGCCCGCGCGGCGAGCTCGCCGGCGAGTAGCGCCTGCGCCGCGAACAGGTCCCGGATGTCATCGCCGGTCAGCGGCAGCACCACGAATCCGCGACGCGGCTCAAGCCGGACGAAGCCCTGCGTCCGCAGGGAGAAAAGCCCCTCCCGCACCGGCGTGGCGCTGATACCGAGCTCCTGGGCCACCGTCTCGGGCCGGATGAAGTCGCCACCACGAAGCTGTCCCGAGACGATGAGATCCCGGATGTAGGACTCGGCCTCGCCACCCAACTGCCGGCGCGATGGAGCAAGGACGCCACGAGCATCGAACGACACGACCGGCTTGCGCTCAGGTCCTGGTCGTGTCACGACCGGTCCGTTCCGCCGGGCGGGCGGGGTCCGCGTAGCTCGCCGTTACGCCGACGGTCCGACGCGAAGTCGAATGTCGCTCCCGCCGGTGCCGCGCGCAACCGCGCCACCCAGTCCAGATCAAGCTCGATCACCGCCACGCCCACCTTCTCTCTGAGATGGCAGACAGTCTGTCCTAACGGGTCCACCACTCGGCTGCCGCCGTAGAAGTCCAGGTTCTGCACCTGTCCCGTCTGGTTGACGCACACCACGTACGCGACGTTCTCGACAGCCCGCGCGGCGACCACGGCCTCGAAGACGAAGGCGCGTTGCCGCTCCCAGGCCATCGGAAAGCACAGCACGTGAGCACCCGCCTCCGCCAAGCGCGTACTTACCTCGGCAAACGCGAGGTCGTAGCAGCAGCCCAGGCCGATGCCGCCGTCGACGGTCAGCAGCTCGTCCCCCGCGGTGAACACCGCCCGTTCAGCGCCCGCCAGATGCACCTTGGCGTAGCTGGTCCCGTCGGCGCGCGGTTCGGCGAGGACCACACAGTTACGCAGTCGACCACCGGTCCAGCGCGCCGTCCCGTACATGAGGCGCACGTCCGCTGCGTCCGCGGCGGCCTGAAGGGTCTTCTCGGCGTCGCGCAGGTTGCCGGCCAACTGGTCGGTGTAGTCCCGCACATCGAGCAGGTAACCCGGCAGGCACAACTCCGGGAAGCACATGAGGTCCAACTCCCCGGGTCCTGCCTTGTCGAGCTGTTCCAGCATGACGTCGAGATTGGCCTGGACGTCTCCTGGTACGGCGGCGAACTGCCCAAGACCGACGATCAGTTTCGGGGTCATCCTGCGGCCCGTCGCATCGTCACACCGAGGGCGACAGCGCGAGCCCGATCGGGCGGATCGGCGAACCGGTGGCCCCACGCAGCTTGATGGGCATCCCCAAAAACGCCATTTCGTGGATGCCCGCAGCCGCCAGCTCCTCCAAGTTGAGTACCTCGATGACCGGGGTTCCGGCGGTCGCGAACAGGTAGCCGTGAACGGGCACGAAGGTGCCGTCCTCCTGATGAGGGTCCACGTCGATGCTGATGGCGTCGGTTCCCAAGCACATCGCGCCCGCCCCCTCGCACAGGTACCTCGCCGCTGAGAGGCCGATCCCGGGTGTGGCCGTGATGTAGCCCGAGAAGTCCGGCCAGCGGGACATCCGGCCGGTCCGTATCAGGACCACGTCGCCGGGCTCAAGCCCGGTTCCCTGCTCCTTGGCTGTCCTGGCCAGATCGCCGGGTTCAATGCAGTAGCCGTCCGGGAGGCAGTCGACGCCGAACGCTGCTGCGACATCGAGCAGGACACCGCGGCTCACAATTGGCGGGCACTCGTCCGCGCCCCCCCGCAGCCACTGCCGACTCCCGAGGTCCTGCTCAGCCGTCCGGCCGTTCCAGAACTGCCCGTAGTGGCCGAGATGGTTGAGCATGTCGATGTGGGTGCCGGTGTGGGTGTACATGCTGATCGAGTCGCCGCAGTAGCTGTATTTCTCGTGCACCGAGGCCGAGACGCCGGCCGCCAGGTCGTTGATCGAGCCTTGCGGAGTGTGCGTCATCCAGACCTGGTAGCGGGGGTCACCGGCCGCTGCCCATGACGGCATCCCGATGAAGTAGTCCACGGCGAGGTCGAACACGCGGGACCAGTCCGCCCGTACGAGGGCAGCCGCCCGGCTCTGGGCCGTCATCAGGTTGAGGCGCCCGATATTGTCCTCGGGACCCCAGGGGCTGCGCGACACGCTCACACCGTCACGCTCGAACAAGACCTCGTATGAGTCCATCGACCTCTCCACTTGCCGTAGGGCTATAAAGCGTAGAGCTCGGGGCGACGCTCGTTCATGATGTCAAGCCGATACAGGCCGTCCCCCTGCTCACGGTTCTTGGCGCGCGCCTGCACGAGGTCGACGTCGCACACAAGCAGCGCCTCCTTCTCGTCGCCGCGGACGAGCCGCTCACCGCCGGGCCCGACGACCTGACTGTGACCGAGGAAGCTCGCCGGTCCCTCGACGCCCACCCGGTTGGCCATGGCGAAGAAAATGGCATTCTCGACGGCCCGTGTGCGCGGCAGGTGGTCGGCCAGCTCCCGCGAGGATGTGGGTGAGCAGGTGGGCATCGCGACGAGCTCAGCTCCCTGCAGGGCGAGCGTGCGGGTCACCTCGGGGAAGCGCCAGTCGTAGCAGATCTGCAGCCCGATCCGACCGAGCGGGGTGTCATGCACCGTGTACGGCCCTCGCCCCGGCGTCACGAAACGATCGACACCCAGCTGCGGGATGTGGGTCTTGTCGTAGCTGCCGACAAGGCCCTGCGGACCGATCAGCCGCGAGCTGTTCCACAGCCCACCGTCGCGATGCTCCAGCAGCCCAAGCACACAATGGACCTGCAGACCGCTGCAGGCTGCAACGAGCAGACTCAACTCCGGCCCAGCCGCGCTGACCGCCGCGTCGGCCGCCGATGCACGGTCGTCGAACATGTAGCCCGAGAGCGCACACTCGGGAAAGATCACCAGGTCGCACCCCCGATCACGCGCGCGACCGAGCAGGAGCAGCACCTGCTCGAGGTTAGCCGCCACGTCGCCGAGTCGGGGAGCTGTTTGAGCGAGCCCTATGCGCATGGTCCTCCTACCGAATCGACGGGTGGCGGTCTGTCGCGCCACGCGGGGCGGTCAGCCACCTAGGGCCACCGAGGCGGGGTGCTGGTGGGCAAAGTCCTCGGCGATGTCGATGCGGCGCATGATGGCCACGTCGTCGAACGACTGCGCGTACTCGATGAAGCGCGCCAGACCGTCGGAGCGGGCGGGGTTGCCGCTGATCCGCGGGTGGATACCGACCGACATCATGCGCCCCGCGTCATCCCCGTCGTTGCGCAGCCGGTCCAGGCAGGCGGAGGCGGTGCGGACGAAGTCGTCCGGGCTGCCGTAGCCGGTTCCCACGATGTAGCGGGCGTCGTTGACGACCAGTGAGTACGGGACGACCAGGTGTGCGCGGCCGGAGATGCGAGTCCAGTAGGGCAGGTCGTCGCTGTAGTTGTCCGAGTCGTAGACAAAGCCGCCCTCTTCCACGACCAGCTCGCGAGTGTTGACGCTCATTTCCCGGCAGTACCAACCGGTGGGGCGGTTCCCGGTCGTCCGTGCGATGGATTCGATGGCGAGCCGGATCGCCTCGCGCTCCTCGTCCCGGTTCATCTCGAAGTGGTTGCTCCACCGGAATCCATGGCCGGCAGCTTCGTCGCCACGCTGCGCCAGCTTGGCGGCGACCGCCGGGTTGCGCTCGAGAGCGACCGCGGCGGCGAAAAACGTCAGAGGGACGCCAGCACTGTCGAAGATCCGGAAGAGCCGCCAGATTCCGGCCCGGGAGCCGTATTCATACATCGACTCGACGGCGAGGTCGCGCTGGCCTTCTACCGCGAAAGGCAGCTCGTAGAGACCGTCGTTCTCATCGTCGCGCATCGCGTAGGTCTTTTCGGAACCCTCCTCGTAGTTGATGACGAACTGCACGGCGACTTTGGCTTCCCCCTGCCACCGCACCATCGGGGGATGCTCCCCGTAACCCACGAGCTCTCGGGGCGGTCCGGCGACCTCGGAGTCGGTGCGCCGGAGGAACGGGTTGTCGCTCATGAGCTCTCCTGTGACGGTGGACGGCGGATGTAGCTGCTCACGGATCAGTCCAGTCCGGACAGGTAGCGGGCCCCGTCGGCGACGATCAGCTGACCGCTGACGTACGACGCCTGCTCGCTGGCCAGGTACTGATAGAGGTAGGCGATGTCCTCTGGAACGCCGACACGGCGGGCCGGCACCTTCTCGGCCACCGCTCGCACGCCCTCGGGGCCAAGCGAATTGACCGGGTCGTTGGCCTGCGGTGTGTCGATGACGCCTGGGGCCACCGCGTTGGCGGTGATGCCGTCCGGGCCATATTCGACCGCCAGCGTCTGCACCAGCCCGACCAGGCCTGCCTTCGCCGCGGCGTAGTGCGGGTGCTGGGGCCAGGCCTGGACGGTCCCCGCGATGGACGAGGTCGCCAGCAAACGGCCGTAGCCGGCTCGCCGCATGTGCGGCAGCGCCGCGCGGAAGCAGCGCCAGGCCCCGTTGAGGTCGACGTCCAGAACGAGGTGCCAGGCCGCATCGTCCAAATCCTCAAGCTCGACCTTGCGGGCGATCCCGGCGTTGGCCACCACAATGTCCAGACGGCCGAGCTCGGCGACCGCCCGCTCGACCACGGCATCCACCTGCGCGGGGTTGCAGACATCGACCTCCGCCACGATGCACCGGGCCCCGGCCGCTTCGACGGCAGCCCGGACAGGTTCGACGTCGTGGTCATCGCCGGGGAACCAGGCCAACGCCACGGATGCGCCGGCCTCGGCGAACACTCGTGCGGTGGCCGCGCCGATCCCCGACGCAGCGCCGGTGACCAGGGCGACGCGTCCTTCGAGTTCAAACATGAGAGCCCTTTCCTACAGCATGACGTCCCCGCCGTTGGGGCACAGGGTTTGACCGACGAAGTAGGAGGAGTCGTCGGAAGCGAGGAACACCGCGGTTGGCGCCACCTCCTGCGGTTGGCCGAACCGTGCCATGGGCAGCTCCGCCAACTTCTTGGCGGCCCACTCCTCGGTCTCCTCGGCCATCATGTCGGTGAGGATCGGGCCGGGGGCGATCGCATTCACGTGTACGCCCCGGGATGACACCTCGCGGGCAAGCGCCTTGGTGAGTCCGATGACCCCTGCCTTGCTGGCGCTGTAATGCACCATTTCGAGGCCGCCGATCTGGCCGAGTTGCGACGCCACATTGATAATTTTGCCGCTGCCGCGCTGCAGCATCTCGGGCAGAACGAAGCGGCAGCCGAGGAAGACCCCGCGCAGATTGACCGAGATGACCCTGTCAAACTCAGCCACCTCCAGTTCATCGAACTTGACCTGGCTGACCGTCCCGGCATTGTTGACCAGGATGTCGATCCGGCCGAACTCCGCGTGCGCCGCCG
This sequence comes from Frankiales bacterium, assembly GCA_043747515.1. GTDB lineage: Bacteria > Actinomycetota > Actinomycetes > Mycobacteriales > SCTD01 > JAYSQK01. Next base: position 9,182 of record JAYTOZ010000077.1, read on the forward strand.
CGACCATGTCCTGTACCTGCTGCGCGTCAGAGACGTCTGTGCGGACGAACAGCGACCGGCGTCCCGCCCGCTTGATTGCCGACAGAACCGGAGCGGCCACCGACTCATCCAGCCGGTCGGCGACGACAACGTCGGCGCCCGCCTGCGCAAAGGCCACTGCGATCTCGCCCCCAATACCCCGAGCACCACCGGTCACCACAGCGATCTTGTCGGTCAGCTTGTTGTCGGCCATGGCCTCGCAGCTCCTGGTAGCGATCGAAGGGATGGTCGAGCGGTCAGGCGGTCAGGCGGTCAGGCGGTCCGGCGGTCAGGCGGTCCGGCGGTCTGGCGGTCCGGCGGTCCGGCGGTCCGGCGGTCCACAGTGCTCGCAGTTCCTGAGTGGTCGCCAGGTCGAACCTGTGGGCCATGAGAAACAGCGATGCGTCGTGCTGCTGACGGTCGTCGCTGGCCACCGCGTCGGTGGCGATGACGACGTAGTAGTCGTTGAACATGGCATCGCGCGCGGTCGATTCGACACAGCCTTCAGTCGTGCAGCCCGCCACCACGACCGAGGTGATGCCGTTGCTGCGCAGGACCAGGTCCAGGTTCGTGCCCCAGAAGCCGCTTGAGCGGTACTTCTTCACCACCACCTCCCCCTCCCCCGGTTGCAGGGCTGGAGCGAACTCCTGACCCCGCGAACCGTCGATCGTGTATCGCAGCGGTTCAGTGTGATTGTCCCGGTGCAGGCGCAGATTGAACCGGATCTGGGCGGGCGAGTCACTTGCCCACCCAGGCAGCGAGGTCATCTGGACGAAGACCGGTCGGACGCCGGCCTGCCTGGCCGCGGCCAGCAGGTCGACCATCCGCTCCATCGCGGTCGGGTACATCGACAGGTCGACGTCCAGCGCCGCGAAGGCACCGTCCGGGAGGCAGAAGTCCCGCTGCATGTCAACCAGAATCAGCGCCGTGTGCGCCGGATCAACGATCTCACCGAGCTCGGTGAAGACCTGCTTGCCGGCGACCTCGATCACAAGCGACCGGGCGCGACGCCCCGCTGCGGCTGGCCGGTGGAAAGACTCGGGTCCTTGGCCAGGGCAAAGTCGATCTCGTCGGTCGCCATGGTCGCGCCCAGGGCCGCGAGCTTCTCCGGGGCGCTCTTCTGCAGGTACCCGTAGACGACGAATCCGAGGATCACCCAGGCAAGCACGCCATAGGGCACGAGGTTGTAGGGGAATGCCTGGCCGGGCTTGGCCACCTCGTAGAGCGGATACAGCAGGATCACGGTGCCGATCGCGGGGAGGACCAGGTGGCGTAGCGCGTTGAAGTCCGGCTGCTTCCAGTAGAACTTCATCAGGCCGATGTTGGCGAGCACGTAGACCAGCACGATTGCCACCGTGCCCAAGGAACCGGTAAAGCCGTAGACGTCGGTCAGGCTGGTGCCGATCCACGCAGACATGATGATGCCGATGACCACCGAGAACGCCACCAGGGCGTAGATCGCCACGTCCGGCGAGCGGAACCGGGGGTGAACCCGCGACAGCCTGGTGGGCAGCACGCCCTCCCGAGCCATCGCATACACGACGCGCACGGTTGTGTTCAAGACGGCGAGCAGACACGAGAACAGACCGGCCACCGCGGCGAGCTCGACGGGCTGCTTGAGGAAGGAGGCGTACCGGTCGGCGAGGGAGGAGAAGGCCGCTGGGCTGTCCAGGAAGGATTTGAGACCGCCGGCGGTGTTGAGGTGAAATCCGGCGGCCAAACCGTAAAGCACAAGGACGAAGAACACCCCCACACCCAGCAGCGACCCGCGCACCGCCAGCGGCACGTTGCGCTTGGCGTCACCGGTCTCTTCACCCAGCGTCGCGGCGGCCTCAAAACCGATGAAGGAGAGCAGCCCGAAGACGATACCCAGACCGAGGCCGGACAGGCCCGTCGGCGACGCCGTGGGGTCGAAGTAACTGAGGCTGTTGCCGCTCCCGGCCCGCACGATGCAGATGACGGCCAGCAGCGTGAAGATGAACATCTCCAATCCCAGCAGGATCAGGTCGAGCCTGACGGAGGTGCGGATACTGCGCACGGACAGCGTCATCGCGATGGCGATAATGATGAGTCCCAGGATCAGGAACGGGACGTCCAGTCCGAAGGTCGACTTGAGGTAGGAGTGCAGGAAAGCGCCGTTGGCAGTGAATAATCCAACGGTCAGAAGAACGAAGGCCGCGAAATAGAGCCATCCGGTGAAGAAGCCCGCACGGCTACCGAGGGAACGACTGCAGAACGTGTAGAAGGAACCAGCCGATGGCAGCCGTTTGGCGAACTCGATGACGGTGTTGCCCACGAGCAAGGCCGCAATGAAGGCGAGCAGGAAGGCGATCGGAAGCGCTTTGCCGGCCGAGGCGCCGGCAGCTGGCGCGTTCAGGATGACTGCCAACACGGGCGCCATGACGGCCGCCGACAGCGCGAGGCAATTCTTCAAAGTGAGGACGCCGCTCTGAAGACCCGCGCCCTTCGGCTCGGCCTGGGGGGCAGGCGGGGACGTCGTGGCCATCGTGGACCTCTCTTCGCGGGGCGCAGCATTCGGGGCTGCAAGCCGACCGTCGCCGACGTGGGGAGCTCGACAGCGGTAGTAGAGCCACGAGGACGGGATCCTGTCAACGGTTTCCATACGATGTTGACCTCAGAAAATATTCTGTTGGATCTTGTCCCGGGCGGGGCCACGCCGTGCCATGCTTGACCGGTGCAGCAGCGAACCAGCGCGTCGTCGTCCGCGCTCGTGAGGCAACTGCCCTCCATGACTGACTACTCGACCGGGCCCCGCCCAGCACTCACTCACCGGGCCTGGGAGTGACCACCCCGAGCTCCGAGGAAGTGGGCGGCCCCCTCAGCGGTCTTCGGGTAGTCGACCTCACCCAGGTCCTGTCGGGACCTTTTTGCACCATGCTGCTTGCCGACCTCGGTGCCGACGTCGTGAAGGTCGAGCCCCCCGGCGGCGACGCTTCCCGGGCCTGGGGACCGCACCCGGCCACGACCGGTGATCAGGGCCCCACGTACGGGGGCTACTTCGCCAGCGTCAACCGCAATAAGCGGAGCATCTGCCTCGACCTCACAACCGCCTCCGGGCGCGAGGACCTGCTCGGACTACTCGAGCAGGCCGACGTGCTGGTCGAGAACTTCCGGGTCGGGGTCATGGACCGCTTCGGGCTGTCGTATGAGCTTCTCCACGAGCGCTTCCCGCGACTGGTCTACGCCTGCATCCGCGGTTTCGGGGATCCCCGCACTGGACGCAGCCCGTATGCACAGTGGCCCGCCTTCGACATCGTTGCCCAGGCCATGGGCGGCGTGATGAGCGTGACGGGGCTCGATGCCGACCACCCCGTCAAGGTCGGTCCCGGCATCGGAGACATCTTCCCGGCCGCGCTCGCAGCAGTCGGCCTGCTCGCGGCGGTTCGACATGCCGACGCGAGCGGCGAGGGGCAGCTGGTGGACGTCGCCATGTACGACGCTGTGCTGTCGTTGACTGAGCGCATCGTGTACCAGCACTCGATGACCGGCACGAGTCCGGTCCCGCAGGGGAACACCCACCCGCTGCTGTGCCCGTACGGGCTCGTGGCGACAGGGGACGGCCACGTCGCGGTGGCCGCACCGTCCGACCACCATTGGCAGCTGCTCAGCCGCATCATCGAACGCCCCGAGCTTGCCCACGATCCGCGCTACGCCACCAATGCGGCGCGACTGGCAAGCGCCGCGGAAGTCTATGCCGCCATCGAGGCCTGGTCACGAGAGCGCACGACGTACGAAGTCGTTTCTGCCTTGGCGGGACACGTGCCTTGCGGGCCCCTCAACACCGCGGCGGACATCGCCCGCGACCCACACGTCGCCGCGCGTGACATGATTGTGGAGCTCGATCACCCCGCAGGCGGAACCGTCAGCGTCGCGGGAAGCCCGATAAAGTTCAGCAGCACACGGTCGCGGGTCAGCACGCGTGCCCCGATGCTCAGCGAGCACACCGAGGCCATCCTGGCCGAGCTTCGCGCGGCCGCCGGGCAGGCACCGTGACCGGAGAACATCACTGCACCCTCTCGCTCGCCAGGGGCCGCAGACCGCTGGGTCCGCAGGCGCTTCGGCGTGCCGGGCGGCGGCCCGAACCTGAACATGATCACCGCCTGCCAAGAACTCGGCCTGGCGTTCGTGCTTGCCCACGGGGAAACGGCCGACTGCATGATGGCCGCGACCTACCGTCAGGTGACGGGGACGTCCGGCGTGGCGGTGGTGACCCGCGGGCCCGGCTTCGCCAGTGCGAGCAACAGCTTGGCCGAGGGCACGCTGGACAGCTTCCCGCTTCCGCATCTGCTGATCAGCGATGTGGTCGGGGCTGACAGCACGGACCGGGTGGCACACCAGAGGCTCGACCAAGTCAGCGGGGGCAATGCCCGCTGACGAAATGGAGCCGTCCCAACATCGAGTTCGACCTACGCCGGGCTGTTCACCGGTGCGACGATGGAGCAGCCGCTTCTCACCAGGGCCGACCTCATCGTGGGCGTCGGTCTGGACCCTGTCGAACTTATGCCGGGGACATGGCCCCACACCGCGCCGCTGGTGCCAGTACACCTCGCACGCCCTCAAACGTGAACTGCGCCGGCACGGCGTCCTGGCCAGCATGGGCAGCGTCGCGCACTGCTACGACAACGAGCTGGCCGAGAACGTGTCCGTCACCCTGGAGTGCGAGGTGTTCGACCCCCAGCCCGGCGGCCGTTTCAGCAGCCGGCACGAGGCCAAGCTAACGCGTCTCCGACTGTCTCGAGACGTTCCACAACCCACGCCGACGGCACAGCTCACTGGCATTGATGTCGCCGGCAGCGTTCGGGGCCGCCTACGACGCCAGGCTCGCTGAGCAGCCCGCTCAGCCAGCATCCACCTCTGCCCGAGCTGCGAAAACCGCCACCTCGGCCTGCAATGGTGCCCCGACTGCAACCAGCCCTGCGCCCGCGTCGGCCTCGGTGGCCCCTGCCCGCACTGCGACGAACCCGTCACCATCAACGACCTGCTCGACACGCCCCCACAAACCCCACCAACGACCCAGAAGGGCTACCTTCAACAAGCCCCCGGGAGGAAATTTTCGATAAGCAACCCTGGGGGAGATCGCTGAACGGCACTTCACCCGGTCCCGGCCGCGGAACAGGAACGGCGGGGCGGCCGTGGAGCAGAAGAGCTGGGCGGTGGTCCACACGATCGTTCTCTACCACCGCTACGACCCCGGCAGAGTTGCAGCTGCTCAACAGGATCAGAGTCCCACGGTCGCCCGTGACGAACTCCTTCCTGCCTCAGGAAACGCTCATCAGCAGGGTCCGGGGCGGTGCGAAGGTCACCAACACCCACGACCTCCCGACCACCCCGCACCGACGCGCGCAGGCGCACCAGGCGGTCACCGAGCAGGACAAGACGATCATGAAAGACACCCTTGACGAGGTGAACCGAGCCGCCGGGCAGCGGCAGATCCAGGCCCTCACCAGCGAGCTACTGACCCTGACCACGGGCAAGGCAGCAGCCCGCTCCAAGCCCCAAATCCAGCCCACCACCACGCGCGCATCGGCTTCTGGGTCGACCAGGCGAGCTACGCGCTCATCGTGACGTGAGTCACCGGGTCCACGGCACATTCGCAGCTACCTGATGCGCTTCGTGAATGCTGACTTTGGTCCTTCGAGGAAACCGATTCTCCAGCACCACACGGTCATTACGGCCTTCCGACCCGCTGCTCACACCAACCGAAACGGTGGATCCAGGCTCACACGTAACCCGCCGCCCGGTCGGGGTGGCAGGCCACGTCTCCCTCATTCGTCGGGTGACTCGCGTCGGTGATCCCGGTGACAAGCTTTCGCGGGGCTGTGCGCGGCCCGGTGGCGGGGAGTGCTGCGGGTCGGCCGATGAGGTAGCCCTGGGCAAAGTTGACACCGAGGGTGCGGAGCAGATCGAGGGTGGGTTGATCTTGAACAAACTCCGCGATGGTTTTTTTGCCAAGCTGCCCGGCGATGTGAACAAGAGATTGCACAATGACCTGATCCGGCTGGCTGGTGCGGAGATCCTGGATGAATTCACCGTCGATCTTGAGGTAGTCGAACGGGAGGTGTTTGAGGTAGTAGAACGATCCGTAGCCGGCGCCGAAGTCATCGAGCGCGAAGGCCACGCCCAGGGCGGCGAGGCGTTCGGCGAACGCCCGGGCGCGCGGGACGTCCAGGATCGCTGCGGTCTCGGTGACTTCGATGACCAGACCCTCCCGGCGGGGGAGCTGCGCCAGCCCCCGCTCGATCACAGCCAACAATTCCGGGTCGCCGATGGACGGTCCGGACAGGTTCACTTCGAAGAGCAGGTGCTCACCCGCTCGTTGGCTGTCCCCGAGCATCACGCAGGCCCGCTGCAAGACCCAGCGGTCGATCCGGGTAATCAGGCCGGTGCGTTCCGCGGCGGGCAGGAACTCGTTCGGTCCGATCAGTTCCCCGTCGGGGCCGACCATCCGTAGCAGCAATTCGTAGCGGTCGATGGTGTCGGTGGTGAGGTTGAGGATGGGTTGTGCGTGCAGGACGAACAGGTCCCGGTCCAGGGCCTCGCGGATCTGGTCGACCCAGCCCTGACGTGTCCGTAGGTCATTGCGAGGTGGGTCCAGCGCGGAGGCAACAGCGAGCCGGTCCCGGCCAGCGTCTTTCGCCTCATACATCGCGACGTCGGCGTCGATAAGCAGCTCCTGTGCGGTGCGGGGCAGGTCAGCACTGAAACTCGCCATCCCGATGCTGGCGGTGACGCGCAGCGCCCGGCCGTCCCCGATGATGACCGCTTCGGTCCGCAGGATCTCCAGGATTCGGTGCAGGACGCCTTGTGCGTCGTCGGCGGACACACCCGGTAGGACGGCGGCGAATTCATCGCCGCCGAGCCGGCCGATGAGGTCCCCGGGGCGCAGGGCGCGGGTAAGTAGGTGGGCGACTTTGACGAGCAGTCGGTCGCCGGCGGCGTGCCCCCGGCTGTCGTTGATGTACTTGAACCCGTCGAGGTCGAGCACGGCGACCGTTCCTGGTCGGCCGGCTGCAGTGCATTCGGCGACGATCCGGTCGATCTCGTGCTCGAGGAACCGTCGGTTCGGCAGGTCGGTCAGTGGGTCGTGGCTGGCTAGGTACTGGAGTTCACCGCGGGCGCGGCGCAGTTCCCGGCGTGCTCCGTCGAGCGAGGTCGCTGCCCGACCAACCTCGTCCTGCATGTCGTTGAAGGCCGTTGCCATCACCCCGACCTCGTCGCGACTGGTGACCGCGACCCGGTCCGGGTTGGTGCCGGCCCGGGCGGCGTCGAGGTCACCACGACCGAGGGCGCCCATCGCCCTCGTCAGTTCTGCGAGCGTCCCGGTCGCCAGGCGGCTCGCGGCCTGTGTGAGTTGGATCGTGCTGTGCGCGATCATCCCCGGTAGGACGAGTCCCACGGCGACGGTCAGGAGCGCGACGACGACGAAGATGTCCTCCAGCACAGCGATCAGCGCATCGTCATGCCGGGGGACCGCGGCGACAGCCAGGGCGTAACCGGCGCCGTCGAGGGCGATGACGGCCAGCATCGCCCCGGTGAGCTTCAGGTGCAGGCTTCGAGCGACTCGAGGGGTGCCGGAGCGACGCCGGTCGCTGAAGGAACGCCAGGAGTAGAACACCGACCCGGAGTACGCCAGCGCCAACCCGAACAGCACCGTCGGAAGCCCGAACTGCTGGAACCCCAGCACTGTTGACGCTAGCCACGTCCAGGCCGCCCCCACTCCCAGGGCGACGGTCCCGCGAGGTGCCCGCCATGGACGCAGCTGGTGGGGGGCATGCCGGCGTAGCAACCACACCGCGACGCTCGGCAGACCGATGCCGATCAGGTACGTGAAGTTCGCGGCGGCGAGCATCCAGATCGGGTCCCCGGCGAGAAGAAAGATCAGCGCCGCGCCGGCGGTCACGCAGGTCGCGACCCAAGGCACATCGAAGCGGTTCCGACGCTGCACCGCCCGCGGCAGCAACCCATCCTCAGCAAGCTGAGCCAAGGTCCGGGTGGCGCCTGCGAGCGGCTGGATCGTCCCGTGGAACATGTTCAGCACCAGGAACCAGATCGCCGCGCTTTTCGCCAACGCCCCGAACAGCGGGACGAATGTTGGCCCGAGGCTCCGGGCGAGTTCCACCCCGTTCGCGTTGCTCAAGCCCAACGTTCCGAACACCCCCAGCCACACCAGGGGCAGCAGAACGAAGTAGACACCGGCCATCGCGGCGCTGGCCAACATCGCCCGGGGCAGGTCCCGGACCGGATGGCGCATCTCCCCAACATGGCAGGTCACTGCCTC
>JAYTOZ010000078.1:0-3650 GCA_043747515.1 Frankiales bacterium
TTCGTCGTCGACGCGATGATCGGCCAGGACGCCGTCGTCACGGCGCAGGCCTTCCAGGAAGGCGTCGGGTTCACCGGTGTCGTGCTCACCAAGCTCGACGGCGATGCCCGTGGGGGCGCGGCCCTGTCGGTGCGGCATCTCACCGGCCGGCCGATCCTGTTCGCCTCGACCGGCGAGAAGCTCGGCGACTTCGACGTCTTCCACCCCGAGCGGATGGCTTCGCGCATCCTCGGTATGGGTGACGTGCTGACCCTGATCGAGCAGGCCGAGCGGCACTTCGACGCTGACTCGGCCGAGAAGATGGCCGGCAAGCTCGGCAGCGGCGAGGGCTTCGATCTCGAGGACTTTCTCGACCAGATGGTGCAGGTCAAGAAGATGGGCTCGCTCACGTCGCTGCTCGGGATGCTGCCCGGCATGGGGCAGATGAAGCAGGCCCTCGCGCAGGTCAAGGACTCCGACCTCGACCGGATCGCCGCGATCATCCGCTCGATGACGCCGCAGGAGCGACGCGACAGCAAGGTGCTCAACGGCTCGCGCCGGATGCGCATCGCGAAGGGCGCCGGGGTGACCGTGCCCGAGGTCAACAGCCTCGTGGACCGGTTCCACGAGGCGCAGAAGATGATGAAGCAGATGCAGGGCATGCCCGGGATGGCCGGCGTCCCCGGGATGGGGCGTCAAGCCAAGCGCCAGCAGCCCGGCAAGAAGGGCAAGAAGGGGCCGGGCCGGGCCGGCGGCGGGTTGTCTCAGGCGCAGCGGGCCGCGCAGGCCGTGCCGAAGGCCTTGCCGCCCAACCCGCTCGGGTTGCCGACGCAGCAGCCGCAGGACCCGTTCGGGCTCGGCCGCCAGCGCTGACCGCCCTACCGCTGCCCCGTACCGTCTCGTGTCGTGATGCCGAGCCCCGTCGGGCCCTCACATCACCACACGAGACGGTACGGCGGGGAAGGCGAGGCGGTCCGTTGCCCGCACTGGCTGGTGCTCGCGGCGGGTGACCGGACCGTCTGGCACACTTGTCGCGAGCCAACGCCGCACGACGGCCCTCTACCCGTCGGCGGCGTGTCCGCACGAGGTGCCCGCCGCGCAACCCCACGCGCGAAGCGGTCGCCGCCCCCACGCCGTACGACTGGAGCACGAAGACCTGTGGCAACTAAGATCAAATTGATGCGCCTCGGCAAGATGCGCGCGCCGTACTACCGGATCGTCATCGCCGACGCGCGCACCAAGCGCGACGGACGCGTCATCGAGACGATCGGCAAGTACCACCCCAAAGAGCACCCCTCCTTCATCGAGGTCAACGCCGACCGGGCCGCCTACTGGCTCGGGGTCGGCGCGCAGGCGACTGATCCGGTCGAGCGCATCCTGAAGGTGACCGGCGACTGGCAGAGGTTCAAGGGCGAGGCCGCTCCCGCGCCGATGCTGGTGCGCGAGCCCAAGGCCGACAAGAAGGCCGTCTTCGAGGCAGCCGCGCGTGAGGCCCTCGACGGCCAGGCCGCCGGAGGTGCCGCCACGACGCCGAAGAAGAAGGCCGCCGCCAAGGCCGACACCGGCGGTGCCGCCTCGGCTGACGCGGCGCCTGCCGACTCAGCCGCTGCCGAGCCTGCCCCCGCCACCACCGTCCCCGACCCTGCCGCGCCGGCGGCCGGGCCGGCCGGCGCGGAGACGCCCGACCCCGCCCCCGCGGCGGAGTAGGTGCTCGAGAACGCCCTCGAACACCTCGTCCGCGGCATCGTCGACAATCCCGACGACGTCACAGTCGAGATGGTCACGGGCCGCCGCGGGCGCACCCTGGAGGTTCGGGTCAATCCCGAGGACCTCGGCAAAGTGATCGGCCGCAACGGCCGGACTGCCAAGGCCCTGCGCACGGTGATGGCGGCTATCGGTGGACGGGGCGTGCGCGTGGACGTCGTGGACACCGACGAGGTCCGCTGACCGAGCCCGATCTCCTGGTGGTCGGCCGGATCGGCAAGCCGCAGGGGATCAAGGGCGAGGTGACCGTCGAGGTCCGCACCGACGAGCCCCAGGCCCGCTTCGCAACCGGATCGGTGCTCTTGACCGACCCGGCCCAGCGTGGCCCGCTGACCGTCGAGGCGGCCCGTGACCAGAACGGCCGGCTGATGGTGGCCTTCGAGGGCTACGGCGACCGCAACGCAGCCGAGACGCTTCGCGGCACGTTGCTTGTCGTCGACGCCGCCACACTGCCCGCACCGGACGACCCGGACATCTTCCTCGACCATCACCTGATCGGCCTGGTCGCCGAGTTGCCGGACGGATCTCGCCTCGGAGCGGTCACCGAGGTGCTGCACCTGCCGCACGGCGACGTCCTCGTGGTACGCCGCGACGGGGCTGCCGACACGGCGGCCGAGGTGCTCGTGCCGTTCGTCGCGGCCATGGTGCCGGTGGTCGACGTGCCCGGCGGCCGGTTGGTCGTCGACCCACCCGAGGGGCTGCTCGCGCTGTCCGAGCCGACCGTGCCCGGGCCAGCGCAGGACTGACGTGCTCGTCGACGTCGTCACGATCTTCCCGGACTACTTGCGGGCGCTCAACGTCTCGCTGCTGGGCAAGGCGCAGGAGCGCGGTCTGCTCGAGGTGCGGGTCCACGACCTGCGCGACCAGGCCGGGGACGTCCATCGCACCGTCGACGACAGCCCGTACGGCGGGGGCCCGGGCATGGTGATGCAGGCCGAGCCGTGGGGGCGCGCGCTCGCCCGGGTCGTCGAGCTCGGCGGTCCGGCTGCCCGACCCCGGCTCGTCGTACCGACTCCCGCCGGTCGGCCGTTCACCCAGGCGCTGGCGGTCGAGCTCGCGGCCGAGCCGTGGGTCGCCTTCGCCTGCGGACGTTACGAAGGCATCGACGGCAGGGTCGTCGAGCACGCCAGCACCTCGATGGTGGTCGACGAGCTCTCGCTCGGCGACTACGTCCTGGCCGGGGGTGAGGTCGCCGTGCTCGTCGTCGTCGAGGCGGTCGCCCGGCTGCTGCCCGGCGTGCTCGGCAACGCCGACTCGCACCAGGACGACTCCTTTTCGGCCGGCCTGCTCGAGGGCCCGGCCTTCACCCGGCCGGCCAGTTGGCGCGGCTACGACGTCCCACCGGTCCTGCTGTCCGGCGACCACGCCGCGATCGCCCGCTACCGGCGCGACGAGGCACTGCGGCGCACCGCCCGGCTCCGGCCGGACTTGCTGGACGGACCATTCGACCGGCACGACCGTTCGGTGCTGGTCGAGGCGGGGTTCGACCCGCCCGAGCCCGGTGTGGCACAGTAGAGGCCTGTTGCAGGCACCTGGTCGCCCGCACTCCATGTTCGTGTGCGCCGCTGGCGTACGCCTCTGCACGAAGGAAGCGATCCCGCCATGCACACCCTGGACGAGCTCGACAACGCATCGCTGCGCAGCGACGTGCCCGACTTCCGGCCGGGCGACACCGTCAGCGTCGGGGTCCGGGTCGTCGAAGGCAACCGCTCCCGCGTGCAGCAGTTCCAGGGTGTCGTCATCCGCCGTCAGGGCGGTGGTGTGCGTGAGACGTTCACGGTCCGCAAGGTGAGCTTCGGGGTCGGCGTCGAGCGGACCTTCCCGGTGCACACGCCGGTGATCGAACAGATCAAGGTTGTCACCCGCGGTGACGTTCGGCGGGCCAAGCTCTACTACTTGCGCGAGCT
>JAYTOZ010000079.1:0-2429 GCA_043747515.1 Frankiales bacterium
GATCAGCCGCTCGGCGACAGCGAGCTTCCACTGCGTCGTACGCGCCTGGCCTTCCTCATCGATGGTCAGGGCGACGACGGCCGCGCCGTGCTCCCTGACGATCGGCATGATCCGGGCGAAGCGGCTGTCGGGGCCCTCGCCGTCCTCGAAGTTGACCGAGTTGATGACCGCCCGGCCACCCAGACACTCCAGACCCGCCTCGACCACCGGCGGTTCGGTCGAGTCGAGCATGATCGGCAGGGTCGAGGCGGTCGCCAGCCGGGACGCCGCGTCGCGCATGTCGATCGCGCCGTCACGGCCGACATAGTCGACGCACAGGTCGATCATGCCGGCGCCCTCGCGGACCGCCTCGCGGCCGATGTCGACGACCTTCTCCCAGTCGCCGGCGAGCATCGCATCGCGAAAGGCCCTACTGCCGTTGCTGTTGGTGCGCTCGCCCACCATCAGCACGCCGGCGTCCTGCGCGAAGGTCACCGCCGAGTAGAGCGAGGCAGCGGCCGGCTCGACGAGCGGCGTGCGCGCCGGGACAGCCCGGCCGCGGACCGCCTCGACGACGTGCCGCAGGTGTTCGGGCGTCGTGCCGCAGCAGCCACCGACCAGGCCCACGGAGTATTCGTCGACGAAGCCGCCCAGCGCGGTCGCCAGCTCGGCGGGGGTGAGCGGGTAGACCGCGCCGTGCTTGCCGAGTTGGGGCAGGCCGGCGTTGGGCATCACCGACAGGGCGACCGAGGCGTGCCGCGACAGGTGCCGCAGGTGCTCACCCATCTCGGCCGGACCGGTGGCGCAGTTCATCCCGATCACGTCGATGCCGAGCGGCTCGAGCGCGGTGAGGGCCGCGCCGATCTCCGAGCCCAGCAGCATCGCCCCGGTCAGCTCGACGGTGACCTGGGCGATCAGCACGGCCCGCCGGCCGGTCGCGGCCATCGCCCGCTGCGCGCCGACGACCGAGGCTTTGGTCTGCAGCAGGTCCTGGCTCGTCTCGACCAGGACCGCGTCGATGCCGCCCTCGAGCATCGCCTCGCACTGCTCCTGGTAGGCGTCCCGGAGCAGGGCGTACGGCGCGTGGCCCAGCGTCGGCAGTTTGGTGCCCGGCCCGACCGAGCCCAGGACCCAGCGCGGGTGGTCCGGGGTGGCCCAGGCATCGGCTGCCTCGCGGGCGATCCGCGCCCCGGCCAGGGCGGTCTCGCGGATCCGGTCGGTAATGTCGTACTCGGCCAGGTTGGCCCAGTTGCTGCCGAAGGTGTTGGTCTCCACCGCATCGCAGCCGACCGCGAAGTAGGCGTCGTGCACGCCCCTGACGATGTCCGGCCGGGTGGTGTTGAGCACCTCGTTGCAGCCCTCGAGGCCCTCGAAGTCCTCGAGCGTGAGATCAGCGGCCTGCAGCATCGTCCCCATCGCGCCGTCCGCGACGACGACCCGCTCGCGCAGCGCGTCGAGCAGGTCAGGACGGGTGGTCACAAGGCTGTCGGGCACCCTGTGAGCCTACCGGCGGCGTGACCCGAAGGCCCGCTCGCGCGGGGTAGGTTGCCCCGACCGCACCTGTGGAGGGACGTCTGTGAGCAGCTACGCGACCGCGCTCGTCGGCACCGACGGCTCGGCGTCGTCCGCCGGCGAGGCGCTGCTCGAAACCGCGAAGGCGCGCACCGCCGACCTGCTCGTGCACACGACCGGGCGCGGCGCCACGCCGTGACGCCGCTCGTCGTCAACCCACCGGTCGCCGGCGGCCTCGACCTCGACCTGCCCGGCGACGCCGTCCGGCTGCGGGCCACCCGCTGGCGGGGCGCCGGGACCCCGGTCCTGCTGCTGCACGGCCTCGCCTCCACCCGCCGCTTCTGGGACCTTGTCGTCCCGGGCCTGGCCGGCCTGGCCGTCGTCGCCCTCGACCAGCGCGGTCACGGCGACTCCGAGCGCCCCACCGGGCCGTACGACGGGGCGACGGTCGCCCGTGACGCGCTGACCGCGCTGGACGCCCTGGGCATCTCCCGGGCGGTCGTCGTCGGGCACTCCTGGGGCGCCTCGACCGCCCTGCGGCTGGCCGCGACCGCCCCGGAGCGGGTGCTGTCGGTGGTCTGCGTCGACGGCGGCCTCGGCTCGCCGCGCGAGGCCGGGACGACCCGCGAGCAGGCCCGCGAGCGGCTGACCCCGCCACGGTTGGCCGCGACCCCCGCCGAGGTGCTGGAGCGCGTCGCGGCCGGCCCGCTCGGCCCGTGGTGGTCCGCCGGGGTCGCAGCGGCGCTGCTCCCGTTGTTCGGCGTGGACGACGACGGGTTGGCCCGGGCCCGGCTGCCGTTCGAGGCGCACATGGCGATCGTCGACGACCTGCTCGACGACGAGCCGGCCGCCCGGCTGGGCGACATCCGCTGCCCGGCCTGGCTGGTCTCCTGCGAGCCGGCGGGCATCGCCGACGACTGGTCGGTCCGCAAAGCCGC
>JAYTOZ010000080.1:0-2114 GCA_043747515.1 Frankiales bacterium
GTCGGCGCCCCCGGCCTGCACACCTTCTCGGCCAACGCCGGCACCGGCAACGAGGGGCTCGACGAGAGCGGCACCTCGATGGCGACCCCGCACACCGCGGGCAACGCCGCGCTGGTCAAGTCCGCGCACCCGGGCTACAGCCCTGAGGAGGTCAAGGCCGCCCTGGTCAACACCGCCAGCGGCGTGCTCACCACCGGCGGCCAGGGCAAGGGCATCGAGTACGGCGTCGGCCGGGTCGGCGCGGGACGCATCGACGGTTTCGACGCGGTCGGCAGCTCGGTGCTCGCCTTCGTCCAGGACGGCTCCGGCTCGGTCGGGCTGGGCTTCGGTCCGGTCGCGGCCACCGACGGGCTCAGCCGCAAGAAGATCGTCCGGGTCGAGAACTTCGGTGAGCGCCCGGTGCGCTACCGGCTGTCCTACGCCTCGGCCGAGGACGTCCCGGGTGTGACGTTCGAGGTGCCAAAGCGCATCACCGTCCCAGCGGCTCGCCGTGGTGGCGGCCCGGGTGTCGCCAACTTCACCGTCACGATGCGGGTGTCGGACGTGGCGGCGCTGCGCAAGACCCCGGACCCGACCGTCGAGCTCACCCAGGTCGGTCTGCCGCGCGACTTCGTGGCGGAGGAGAACGGCCGGATCCTGCTGACACCGGTCGCCGGTCGCACGCTGCGGTTGCCGGCCGCGGTCGCTGTGCGGCCCGCCTCGCAGATGCACGCGCCGGAGCACCTCGGCAGCACCACGCGCACCCCCGGCAGCAGCACGCTGTCGACCGGCGCCGTCAAGCTCGCAGGCACGCCGGTGGCCAACGGACCGCTCGGCCAGCCGGACAGTGTCAACGGCCTGCTCGGTGGCTTCCAGCTGCAGGCCAGCAGCCCCGAGTTGGCGCCGTGTGCCGCGACGCAGCGCAATCAGTGCCTGCATTTCCCGTCCCAGCGCGATGGCGACATCCAGTACGTCGGGGCGACGTCGACCGGCGCCGACCCGGCCAAGGACGTGGTGGGGATCGCCCTCACTACCTTCGGCACGTGGATCAGCCCGGCCTACAACGCGACCGCCCGCGGCGTCAGCGGTGAGATCGCGGCCATCGTGACGATCGACACCAACGGTGACGGCAAGGACGACCGGGAGATCGATGTGACCCGGATCGCCCCGAACACCGACGTCGACGTGGCGGAGACCTACGCCCTGCCCTCAAACAAGGTTGTGGACGACCAATTCCTCAACGGGGTCCCGGGCTCGACAGACAGCAACGTGTTCAACAGCAACGCGATGGTGCTGCCGGTCTCGGTCGAGGCCCTCGGCCTGCCCGCGGGGAGCACCACCATCAGCTACACGGTGCAGACCTTCAGCCTCGACGATGGGACCGCGCTCGACACCGTCGGCCCGCTGAGCTTCGACGTGGCGCACCCGACCGTCAAGGTCAGCAACCCCTTGCTGCCGGCGGCTGCCGGGGTCGAGGGCCCGTCGCTGCTGAGCCTGGATGTCCCTGGCCGGCTCGGCATCACCCGCGACACCACCGCAACCGGCACGCAGGACCTCGGTCTGCTGCTGCTGCACCTGCACAACAGCGACGGTGACAAGGCCCAGATCGTCGAGACCGGCGGCAAGGTCAAGGGTCGGAAGCACAACTAGCCTGACCCGCTCGACGCGACCACTCCCCTGCCCTTCGGGGGAGCGGTCGCGTCGAGCCCGGCGCCGGCCGGTTCGCTGCCGCACTCCTGGACCGGCTCGCTGATTGGAGGCCACCGGAGCGAGCCGTGTAGTCTTCCCGGCGTTCGCCGCCCCTTTAGCTCAGTCGGCAGAGCGTCTCCATGGTAAGGAGAAGGTCTACGGTTCGATTCCGTAAAGGGGCTCTTGCACCACCTGTTCCACCCCCGGCGGTGTAGCTCAGTCGGTAGAGCAAACGACTCATAATCGTTGTGTCACCGGTTCAAGTCCGGTCATCGCTACACCCGTGTGGCCCGGCGTGCCCGTGCGCCTCGGGTAGTCTCGGCCCGTGCTGCGGCGCCCGCGATCGCAGCGCCCGCGACACCACGCCGCGTCACACCATCCACCAGACTGACGAAGAGGTCCCACGCATGGCCGCCACCGACGTCCGCCCGAAGATCACGATGGCG
>JAYTOZ010000081.1:0-4954 GCA_043747515.1 Frankiales bacterium
GCGGCGCCGAAGGCGGCGGTCCAGTAGTCCTGCACGCTGTTGGCGATGCCCACGATGCGGCAGTCCTCGTCGCCGTTGGCATCCGCGCCGGTCCGGCAGCGGGCTTGCAGTTCGGCGCTGCTGACCGCGCCGGCAGTGCCGGTGGTGATGCCGCTCCCGGTCAGATCGGCCGGGTTGACGCCGAGCACCAAGTCGATCTGCAGGCCGACGATGCCGAGCCCACCGCCGCCGAGGGCCAGCCCCCGGCCGCCCCCGATGCCGCTTCGGTCGGTGACCTGCGAGCTGTCCAGCTGGGCATTGTCCTCGAAGTCCACGTGCCGTCGTTTCCCCGGTGCCCACCGCGTATCCTGTTGCCATGCGCTTGACGACGTCCTGAGCCGGCGGCTGTCTGCTCGCTGCCTGCCCCGTCGTCCCCTGAGGAACCCCGGACATGATCACCATCAACGACCTGGAGCTGCGCGCCGGGGCGCGGGCGCTGCTGACCGGGGTCACCTTCCGGGTGCAGCCGGGTGACCGGATCGGGCTCGTCGGCCGTAACGGCGCCGGCAAGACCACGCTGACCCGGACCCTGGCCGGCGAGACCCTGCCGGCCGCCGGTGCGATCACCAGGACGGGTGACGTCGGCTACCTGCCGCAGGACCCGCGAACCGGCGACCTCGACGTGCTGGCCCGCGACCGGGTCCTGTCGGCCCGCGGCCTGGACGAGATCGTCCGCGGCATGGAAAAGCTGCAGGTGCAGATGGCCGAGCAGCCCGACGACGCCGAGGTGCTGGCGCGGTACGGCCGGCTCGAGGAGCGCTTCACCGCCCTCGACGGCTACGGCGCCGAGGCCGAGGCGGCCCGCATCTGCAGCAACCTCGGGCTGCCTACCCGCGCCCTCGAGCAGCGGATCGGCACCCTGTCCGGTGGCCAGCGCCGGCGCATCGAGCTGGCCCGGATCCTGTTCAGCGGTGCGACGACCCTGCTGCTGGACGAGCCGACCAACCACCTGGACGCCGACTCGATCGGTTGGCTCCGCGAGTTTTTGAAAAAACACAAGGGCGGCCTGGTCGTGATCAGCCACGACGTCGAGCTGCTCGACGCCGTCGTGAACAAGGTGTTCCACCTCGACGCCAACCGGGCCGAGCTTGATCAGTACAACGTCGGTTGGAAGACCTACCTCCAGCAGCGCGAGACCGATGAGAAACGTCGCAAGCGCGAGCGCGCCAACGCCGAAAAGCAGGCCGGGGTGCTGATGGCGCAGGCCGACAAGATGCGCGCCAAGGCCACCAAGGCCAAAGCGGCGCAGGGCATGGCCAAACGGGCCGAGCGGCTGCTGTCCGGCCTTGAGGGGGTCCGCGCCCAGGACCGGGTGGCCAAGCTGCGCTTCCCGGAGCCCGCGCCGTGCGGCAAGACACCGCTGACCGCCAAGGAGCTCAGCAAGTCCTACGGCTCGCTGGAGATCTTCACCGACGTCGACCTCGCCATCGATCGGGGGGCCCGGGTCGTCGTGCTGGGCCTCAACGGCGCCGGCAAGACGACCCTGCTCAAGCTGTTGTCGGGCACCGAGCCGCCCGACACCGGCGAGGTGCTGCCCGGCCACGGCTGCCGGCTCGGTTACTACGCCCAGGAGCACGACACCCTGGACACCGACCGCACCGTGCTGGAGAACATGCGTAGCTCCGCTCCCGACCTGCCCGAACCCGAGGCCCGCCGGGTGCTCGGCTCGTTCCTGTTCAGCGGCGACGTCGTGCACCAGAGCGCCGGCACGCTGTCCGGCGGCGAGAAGACCCGACTGGCCCTCGCGACCCTGGTGGTCAGCGGCGCCAACGTCCTGCTGCTGGACGAGCCGACGAACAACCTCGACCCGGCCAGCCGCGAGGAGGTCCTGGCCGCCCTTGCGTCGTACGCCGGGGCAGTGGTCCTCGTGACACACGACGAGGGGGCGGTGCGGGCCCTGGAACCCGACAAGGTGCTGCTGCTGCCCGACGGCGTTGAGGACCAGTGGTCCGACGAGCTGGCCGACCTGGTGGCGCTGGCCTAAACCGGCAACGTCAGGAGCCCGCCCCCGACAGGGTGCCGGCGTGGTCGGGCACAGACTGGTAGAGCTCCCGGGGTGGCCGGACGTAACTGACCGCCGTCGGGCGGGCCGGCAGTGTGAGTGGCCTTTGCTGCACCGCTTCGTAGGCGATGGTCGACAGCAGGTGGGCGATCATGTTGATCCGGGCCCGCCGCTTGTCCTCGGCCTCGACCACGAACCACGGTGACGCGGCGGTGTCGGTCTGGACGAACATCTCGTCCTTGGCCCGTGAGTAGTCCTCCCAGCGCCGGATCGACTCCAGATCCATCGGGGACAGCTTCCAGTTTCGCATCGGGTCGTCCAGGCGGGACCGGAACCGGCGCTCCTGCTCCTCGTTGCTGACCGAGAACCAGTACTTGCGCAGCAGGATGCCGTCCTCGACCAGTAGCCGTTCGAAGACCGGGCACTGGGCCAGGAACCGCTTGTGCTCCTCGGGGGTGCAAAAGCCCATGACGTGTTCGACGCCGCCGCGGTTGTACCAGGACCGGTCCATCAGGACGATCTCACCGGCCGCGGGGAGGTCCTGGATGTAGCGCTGGAAGTACCACTGGTGCCGCTGTCGTTCGGTGGGGGCCGGCAGCGCGACGATCCGCGCGACCCGCGGGTTGAGGTACTCGCTGACCCGCTTGATCGCACTGCCCTTGCCGGCGGCGTCCCGCCCCTCGAAGATCACCACGATCCGCGCGCCGGAGTTGCGCACCCACTCCTGCATCGTGACCAGCTCGGCCTGCAACCGGAACAACTCCTGGTTGTAGACCGCTCGATCCAGCCGCGGTGGCACGGCCGTCTTGGACCCGTTCGGTGCTGTGCGCTTGGCCATGAACGCTCCTGCCCTCGATGCGGGGAGTATGGCCGGGCGCCCTAGCCCCCGCCGCGCAGTGCAGTCGCGAGCCGTGCGACGTCACGCCGGTCACCGGCGACTGCGGCGAGGGCGACCGCCGCGATGTCCCGGTCGTGGCGCAGGTCAAGGCGGGGGCCGTGCCGCTGTGCGGGGTCGAGTTGCACCTGCGAGAGGTACTCCGACCAGCCCTGCACGCGCGCGAGGTAGGCGGCTCGGGCCCGCCGCAGGCCGCTGTGCCAGGGCAGCACCGAGACCGCGGCGACGGCCCGCCGCCGCTCGTCGACCTGGGGCGTCCAGCGCGCCGCGTCGTGACCGAGATTGCCGAACAGGGAGGCTCGCAACGCCGGCGAGCCCCGCCCGCCGAGTGCTGCCGACTGGTACTCCCGCAGCGAGCGCAGGCTCTCGGCGGAGGCGCCGACGACGACCTCGGTCGTCCGTGCGGCGGTGACGAGCCGGTCGAGCTCGCGGGCCCGGGCCCACCGGTCGCCACTCCAGGCCAGCGCCGCGAGCAGGGCCAGGACCGCCAGCAACCGGCGCGGCACCCGACGCGGCGCGTCACGGCCGGGTCCGCCCAGTACGTCGTACGTCGTCACGGGGTCAAGGTTGCCACGGCAGTGGCAGGCTCCGGGCGTGGCACTCACGATGACCGGGGTCCCGGACCAGCCGGGGTTGGTCGACCTGCCGTGGAACATCCCGCTCGAGCGCTGGCCGGCGAGCCGACTCGTTGGGTTGCCCAGGGGCATCTCGCGGCACGTCGTACGGTTCGTGCGCGTCGATGAGCACATCTATGCGGTGAAGGAGATCGGCAGTTGGTCAGCGCATCGCGAATACGCGGTGTTGCGGGCGCTGGAGCGTTCGTCGGTGCCAACGGTGCAGGTGGTCGGCCTCGTCGACGGGCGGCAGGCCGCCGACGGCGCCCACCTGGAAACAGCGCTCGTCACCCGCCACCTGGAGTTCTCGCTGCCCTACCGGGCCTTGTTCTCGCAGACCCTGCGGCCCGAGACCGCACTGCGTCTGCTCGATGCGCTCGCGGTGCTGCTCGTCCGGCTGCACCTGGCCGGCTTTTACTGGGGTGACTGCTCGCTGTCCAACACGCTGTTCCGGCGTGACGCCGGGTCGTTCGCGGCCTATCTGGTCGACGCCGAGACGACCGAGCAGCAGGACACCCTGTCGGACGGCCAGCGGGCCTACGACCTGTCGATGGCGCGCACCAACATCATCGGCGAGTTGATGGATCTGCAGGCGGGCCTGTTGTTGGAGGAGACGGTCGACCCGGTGGCGATCGGCGACACGATCAAGGCCCGCTACGAGGGACTCTGGGCGGCGCTGACCGCCCGGGAGGAGTTCAAGGCCGACGAGCGGTACCGGGTCGACGCCCGGATCCGCCGGCTGAACGACCTCGGCTTCGATATCGCCGAACTCGAGATCGTCACCGGGGTCGACGGCGAGCACGTGCAGATCCAGCCCAAGGTGGTCGACGCCGGGCATCACTGCCGCCGGCTGTTGCGACTGACCGGTCTGGACGTCGAGGAGAATCAGGCCCGTCGGCTGCTCAACGACCTCGACGCCTACCGGGTCGCAACCGACCAGAACGACGAACCTGAGGAGATCTCCGCCCACGACTGGCTCGTCAAGGTCTTCCGGCCGGTCGCGCAGCGGCTGCCCGCGGAGCTGCGCGGCAAGCTCGACGCCGCCGAGGTCTTCCACGAGGTGCTGGTGCACCGGTGGTACCTCTCCGAGGCAGCCGGCCGCGACGTCGGCATCGATAAGGCGGTCGGCAGCTACGTCGACAGCGTGCTGCGCTACCGGCCGGACGAGCAGGCGCTCGTCGCCCCTTTGGAGCCCTAGGGTGCTGGGCATGGAACTCGGCCTCGGTGTCGCCACATCCGCCTATCAGGTCGAAGGGGCGGTCGATGTCGATGGTCGCGGGCCGTCGGTCTGGGATGTGTTCTGCGCCGAGCCGGGACGGGTCGTGGACGGCTCGGACGGCTCGATCGCGTGCGGCTCCTACGACCGGTTGGAGCAGGATCTGGCGCTGTTGCAAGGTCTGGGCG
>JAYTOZ010000082.1:0-2376 GCA_043747515.1 Frankiales bacterium
GACGGTCCGGGGTGTCGGCGAGCGTTGGTCTGCAGGTGGCGCGCAGGGCAGACTCGCGTCACCATCCCGTCGAGCTCCCGGAGACGATGCGCCATGTCCTTGACCATCGCCAGCATCCTGGCTGAAGCCGCTGTCCGGCACGCCGACCGAACCGCCGTCGTCAACGGGCCGACTCGGATCACCTACGCCGAGCTGTGGGACCAGGCCAGGCGCTACGCGACGGTCCTTCGGGCCAAGGGCATCGGTGCGGGTGACAAGGTGGCGCTGCTGCTCCCCAACACCGAGCATTTCCCGCGGGCCTATTTCGCCGTGCTCGCCCTCGGCGGGGTGTGTGTGCCGGTGCATGCGCTGCTCAAGGCGGAGGAGATCGAGTACGTCCTGTCCGACTCCGGTGCCAAGGCGCTCATCTGCGCGGCGCCGCTGCTCGGTGAGGGCGCCAAGGGCGCGGAGCTGGCCGGCGTGCCGGTGCTGGCCGTCATGGACGGCGGCGATGCATCCGTCGAGCGGCTCGACGAGCTGGCAAGGACGGCCGAACCGGTCGCGTCGATGGTCTCGCGCGAGGCCGGGGACACGGCCGTCGTGCTCTACACGAGCGGCACGACCGGCAAACCCAAGGGCGCCGAGATCACCCACCTCAACGTCATCATGAACGTCACCGTCTCCTCCACCGACTCGTTCGAGATCGGCCCGGACGACGTTGTCCTCGGCTGCCTGCCGTTGTTCCACACGTTCGGCCAGACCGTCTGCATGAACACCTCGTTCCGGGTGGGGGCGTCGGTCGTCATGCTGCCGCGCTTCGAGGGGCGGGCGGCGCTCGACCTGCTCGTCGACGAACACTGCACGATCTTCATGGGCGTCCCGACGATGGCCATCGCGCTCCTGGAAGCAGCCAAGACCTCCGATCGGCGGCCGGCCCTGAAGTACGCCCTGTCCGGTGGCGCTGCCTTGCCGGTGACGGTCCTTGAGAAGTTCGCAGAGGTCTTCGACTGCGCGGTGCTTGAGGGCTACGGGCTGACCGAGACCTCGCCGGTCGCGACGTTCAACCAGAAGTCCTTCGAGCCGCGGCCCGGCACCGTCGGCAAAGCCATCTGGGGGGTCGAGGTCGAGATCGCGAAGGCCGAGCTGGAGGAGCGGATCGAGCTGCTGCCGACGGGGGAGCTCGGCGAGATCATCGTGCGCGGGCACAACGTCTTCAAGGGGTATCTCAACAAGCCGGAGGCGACCGCCGCAGCGATCGTCGACGGGTGGTTCCGCACCGGTGACCTCGGGACCAAGGACGCGGAGGGTTACGTCACGATCGTCGACCGCAAGAAGGACATGGTGCTGCGGGGCGGCTACAACGTCTACCCACGCGATGTCGAGGAGGTCCTGCTCAGGCATCCCTCGGTCGCGCAGGTAGCCGTGATCGGGTTGCCGCACCCGAGCCTGGGCGAGGAGGTTTGCGCCGTCGTCGTTGCCGACGGCGAGCTCACCGAAGACGACCTGATCGCGTGGGCCAAGGGGCAGCTGGCGGCCTACAAGTATCCTCGGCGGGTGATCTTCACCGATGCCTTCCCCCTCGGCCCGTCCGGCAAGGTGCTCAAACGCGAGCTCGTCGCTGTCCATCGCGAGGACTCCGCGTGAGGGCACCGCTGCTCGTCGTGCTGCTCTCGGCGACGTTGCTCACGGCGTGTTCGGGCTCCGGATCGCGCGCCGAGCCGCCGCTTGGTGCGACGCAGCCGCCCCCGGATCCCTGTCGGGTCGCGGGCGCCACATCCGTACCGGCCAGCTGCGTCGACAGCAAGACGCTTCCGCCGGGGAAATTCTCCTCCGACCCGGCCAAGATTCCGGCTGTCCGGGTGCCGCCGGTGCCCAACTCGTTGGCCCGCGACGGCAACGACAAAGACCCGGCCAGGCGCAAGGCCAGCTTCACCGTGACGCTCCCCGCCGGTGCCCGGCTGGCCGCCGACCTGATCTGCTCGGGCAACGGCACGGCGACCCTGGACTTCGTGCCGAAGACGGCGGCGTTCCAGTCCTTCGAGTGCAACAACGGAGACACCCCGGGGGAGCTGATCACCGAGGACCCCACCTTCGCGGCGAAGTCGACGACCTACACCGGCACCTTCACCGCCACCGGCGCCTCGCGCTGGTCGTTCGTCGTCTACAGCACCACCGAGGCGACCCCGAAGTAGCCGTGCTCGTCCTCGGTCTCGACACCTCAACGCCGGCCGTCTCGGTCGCGCTGGTCGACACCGAGCTCGGCGTCCTCGGCGAGCGGGTCGTCGTCGACGGTCGGCGGCACGGCGAGATGCTGGCGGTCGGCATCCGCGGCGTCCTGTCCGCGGCCGGCTGTACATCGCGAGAGCTCGGCGCGATCGTCGTAGGGCTCGGCCCCGG
>JAYTOZ010000083.1:0-16081 GCA_043747515.1 Frankiales bacterium
CTGCAGCAGCGGTGTGTCGGGGGCGCCTGGATACCCGACTGCTGAGGTTATCCCCGGCCGGCCTCGCCGTCAGAAATCCCCGCATTGTCAGAACCAAAAGCCTCCTGAAGCTCAGCAACGAGCCGGGTGGTGATGGGGACTTCCAGGCCATGCCGGGCCGCGGCCCGCAGCACAGCGCCACCGAGGGCGTTCAACTCCAGTGGCCGGCCGGCGTCGGCGTCCCGCTGCATCGACGAACGCATCGTGGGTGGCAGCCCGTCGAAGGCCGTCAGCACCGCGTGCGCGTCGCCGGACGCACCCTCCGCCCGGGCGACTGCGGCGACCTCCGCGACGACGGCACGGAGCTGGTCGCGCCGCTGCTCACGCACGTAGCCCGCCGGCTGCCGGGCCTGGGTGGTGAGCAAGGCCAGCGGGGCCAGGAACGCCAGCTTGTCCCATAGGACCGCGGCCTCGTTGGCGCGGACCCGGACGTCGAGCCCGGTCTCTTTGAGCACGTCAGCCAGCTCGTCGATGCCCGGCGCCTGGCACAATTCCACCGACGCGAACGGACTGTCCTGCCGCACCTGGCCGGGGCCGGTGCGAGTGGACTCAACCCGAATCGTCGCCGCCACCACGGTTGCGGATGGGTAGCGACGTCGCAGCACCGTGAGGTGCTCGACGCCGTTCAGCAGCGGGACGAGCAAAGCACCGCCGAGCAGGTCCGCCGGCACCCGCTGCAGGGCGTCAGTGAGCTGCGTCGCCTTCACCGTCACGAAGCAGACGTCGACCGGCCGGTCGAGCCGCTCCTTGGCGTCCACCCGTTCGACGCGGGGACCGAACCTGGCGCTGGCCAGCCGTACCCCGTCCGTGCGCAGGGCCGCTGCTGTGACGCTGCCGGCCAGGCAGACGACCTCGTGACCGTCGCCGGCCAGGAGCGCGGCGAGCAACCCGCCGACCCCACCGGGTCCGAGGACGGCGACCCTCATGCTGCGCCGTGCCATGAATTTCGTCTCCCTGTACGCCGGTCCGGTGTCGGTTCGGCGAGTATGGCCGCCGGACCGTTGCGTCGGCAACGCCCCCGTCAGGACAAGAAGGCGCGCAGCAGGGCGGCGGTGCCGGCCAGGTGTTCTTCCATCGCAGCCCGGGCCGCGGCCGGCTGTTGTCGCCGGATGGCCCGCACGATCCGGTCATGCTGGTCGTTGCTGTGGGCGATATTGCGCTCGAGCAGCGGAATCGCGTCGAGCAGATCGTTGACCCGCATTCGTACGTCAGCCGCGGCCGCCGCGACCGACGGCGAGCCGGTCAATTCGGTGACCACCAGATGCAGCCTGCTGTCGGCGGTCCGGTATCGGCCTGGGGCGGCCGTCCGACAGTCCTCGAGTGCGGCCACCAGCGCGTCGTACGCCTCGGGACGGACCGCGGACGACGCCGCCACCTCGACCGCACCCAGCTCGAGCACCTGGCGGAGCACGAGCGTGTCCTCGATGGACTCCTTCGAGGGGTGCGGGACCGGCCTGATCTGTCGCTTCGTGGTGGCCCGGTCGAGCACGAAGGCCCCGCCGTGCCGGCCGCGACGGATCTCGAGCCAGCCGGCGTCGGCCAGCGAGCGCAACGCGTCCCGTAAGGTCACCCGGCTGACTCCGAGCCGACCGGCCAGGTCGCGTTCCGCGGGCAGCCGTTCGCCGGGTGAGACCAGTCCGAGCTTGACGGCGGACAGCACCCGCTCGACGCATTCCTCGAAGGCGTTGCCGCTGCGGATCGCCCGGAACGCCACCTCCGCCGGGTCGACGGGGTGTCCTGTTCGGCGGCCGCCGACCGACCTCACAGCGGTGTGACGTAGGCCCCGCAGATCCCGCCGTCGACGAGGAACTCCGATGCGGTGATGAACGAGGCATCGTCCGAAGCGAGAAACGCTACGGCCGCTGCGATCTCATCAGCCTCGGCAAACCGGCCCATCGGGATGTGGACGAGCCGGCGGGCCGCCCGCTCGGGGTCGTTCGCGAAGAGCTCCTGCAGCAGCGGGGTGTTGACCGGCCCAGGTGACAGTGCGTTGACGCGGATGTGCTCGCGGGCGAACTGCACCCCGAGCTCTCGTGACATCGCGAGCACGCCGCCCTTGGAGGCGGTGTAGGAGATTTGCGAGGTCGCCGCGCCCAGCCGGGCCACGAACGACGCGGTGTTGATGATCGAGCCACCGCCGCGGGCTTGCATGTGCGGAATCGCGGCCTTGCAGCACAGGTAGACCGACGTGAGATTCACCTCCTGCACCCGGCGCCAGGCATCGAGTCCAGTCGTGAGGATCGAGTCGTCGTCCGGGGGTGAAATGCCGGCGTTGTTGAAGGCGACATCCAGTCCGCCGTACGTCGAGACGGCCGTCTCGAACAGCGCGTCGACCTGCTCAGGCGAAGTCACGTCGACCTGGACGAACAGGCCCTGGATCTCGGCGGCTGCCGCCTGCCCTGCCACTTGGTCGACGTCGGCGATCACGACGTGCGCACCTTCGGTGGCAAACCGTCGTGCGGTGGCGAGCCCGATCCCGCTGGCGCCGCCGGTCACCACCGCGACCCGATCGACCAACCGCCGAACGACATCTTTGCTGACCGGTGCGTCCACGCTCATCCCTCCGTCGCGAGAAAAACATTCTTGACGTCGGTGAAGGCACCGAGCGCGTCGGGTCCGAGCTCGCGGCCGAGGCCTGATTGCTTGAAGCCTCCGAACGGAGTGGAGTAGCGCACCGAGGCGTGGCTGTTCACCGACAGGTTGCCGGCCTCGATGCCTCGCGAGACGCGCAGCGCTCGCCCCAGGTCGCGGGTCCAGATCGAGCCGGACAATCCGAAGCTGCCGTCGTTCGCCAGCTGCACGGCCTCCGCCTCGTCGTCAAAGGGCAGCACCGCAACCACCGGTCCGAAGATTTCCTCGGTGACGGCGCGGTCCGCCGGATCGACCGGCGCGAGCACGGTCGGCGGGAACCAGAAGCCAGGCCCGTCGGGGATCTGGCCGCGGAACGCGACTGGTGCGTCCTCGGGGACGTAGGACGTGACCCGGTCCCACTGCCGCCGGCTGATGAGCGGCCCCATCTCGGCGGTCTCGAGAGCAGGATCCTCGACCCGCACATTTTGCACCGCCGGCTCGAGCAACTCCATGAAGCGCTCGTAGACCGCGCGCTGCACCAGGATGCGGGAGCGGGCACAGCAGTCCTGGCCGGCGTTGTCGAACACGGCGTACGGCGCTGTTGCGGCGGCCCGCTCGAGGTCGGCGTCGGCAAAGATGACATTCGCGCTCTTGCCGCCGAGCTCGAGGGTCACCCGCTTGACCTGCGCCGCACAGCCAGCCATCACCTGTTTGCCGACGCGCGTCGAGCCGGTAAAGACGATCTTGCGCACGTCGGGGTGCTCGACCAGCCGCCCACCGACAAGGGGGCCTGCGCCTGGCAACACGGTAAAGACGCCGTCGGGCAGCCCGGCGGCGAGGGCCAGCTCCGCCAGTCGCAGCGCGGTCAGCGGGGTCAACTCGG
Organism: Frankiales bacterium; assembly: GCA_043747515.1. GTDB lineage: Bacteria > Actinomycetota > Actinomycetes > Mycobacteriales > SCTD01 > JAYSQK01. The sequence continues at coordinate 3,494 of JAYTOZ010000083.1, forward strand.
CCGGCTTGAGGACGACGGTGTTGCCGGCCGCGAGCGCGGGCCCGACCGCCCAGCCGGCGATCGGCATCGGGAAGTTCCAAGGCACGATGACCCCGACGACCCCGAGTGGTTCGTGGAAGGTGATGTCGACGCCACCCGCGACCGGGATCTGCCGGCCGAACAATCGTTCCGGTGCCGCGCTGTAGTAGGTCAGGACGTCGCGCACGTTGCCTGCTTCCCATCGGGCATTGGCAATCGTGTGCCCGGCGTTGCGTACCTCGAGCTGGGCCAGCTCCTCGAGATGGTCCTCGACCTGCTCGGCGAACCGCCGCAGAAGCCGTCCTCGATCTGCCGGTGCGACGTGCCGCCACGTCTCGAAGGCCCGTCGTGCACATGCCACGGCCGCATCGGTCTCCGCCACGCCCGCCATCGCGACCGTGCTGAGCAGTTGCTCCGTCGCCGGGTTGACCACGTCGTAGGTCGCCCCGCTCACAGCCGTTCGAACCCCCGGATGCGCTCCCAGTCGGTCACGGACCGGCCGAACGCGGCCAGCTCGATCGCGGCCATATTCGCGTAGTGCTCGACCACCTCGTCACCAAACGTACGGCGGGCAAAGCTGCTGGCCCGCCAGAGGTCGAGGGCCTCACCCAGCGACGTCGGGACGCGCGGCGACTCGGTGTCACGGTAGGCGTTGCCCTCGAACGCCGGCTCCAGCTCCAGCCCCTCCTCGATCCCGGCCAGGCCGGCCGCGACCACCGCAGCGGTGGCGAGATATGGGTTGACGTCCCCGCCGGGGATCCGGTTCTCCAACCGAAGCGACGGGCCGTGCCCGACCAACCGGAATGCACAGGTCCGGTTGTCGCGCCCCCAGCGCAACGCCGTCGGAGCGAAGGACCCCTCCACGTAGCGCTTGTAGGAGTTGATGTTGGGGGCCAGCAGCAGGGTCAGCTCGCGCATGTAGGTCAGCTGCCCGGCCACGAAGGACCGGCCGGTGGCAGAGAGGTCTGGCCCGTCGGCCAGGACCAGCGCGCCGTCAGCCCCGCGGAAGCTGCAATGGATGTGGCACGAGTTGCCCTCCCGCTCGTCGTACTTGGCCATGAACGTCAGCGCCAGACCGTCCTGGGCAGCGATCTCCTTGGCACCGTTTTTGTACACGACGTGGCCGTCGCACGCCGCGCCTGCCTCGGCGTAGCGAAAGGCAATCTCGTGCTGACCGAGATTGCACTCACCCTTGGCGGACTCGACTGTCAGGCCGGCGCCGTCCATGCAATTGCGGATCCGGCGCAGCAGCGGTTCGATCCTCGCGGTGCCCAGCAATGAGTAGTCGACGTTGTACTGATTCACCGGGGTCAGGCCCCGGTAGCCGGCCGACCAGGCCTGTTCATAGGTGTCGCGGAAGACCATGAACTCAAGCTCTGTCCCGACGTACGCCGTCATGCCTGCGCCGCTGAGCCGGGCTGTCTGCCGGGCCAGCACCTGTCGCGGTGAGGCGACGACGTCGCTGCCGTCCTCCCACCGCAGGTCGGCGAGCACGAGCACTGTCCCTTCCTGCCAGGGGACTGGCCGCAGCGTCGTGAGATCCGGATACATCATGAAGTCGCCGTAGCCGCTGGACCACGAGGACATCTCGTAGCCCTCGACGGTGTTCATGTCGACGTCGACGGCCAGCAGGTAGGCGCAGCCCTCGGTCGCCTGCTCCAAGACGACGTCGAGGAAGTAGCGGGCGTGCAGGCGCTTGCCCTGCAACCGGCCCTGCATGTCGGTCAACGCGACCAGGACGGTGTCGACGTCGCCCGAGTCGACCTGCCGACGCAGCTCCTCGACGCTGAGTACTGCGGCAACGGGTTCAGGCAAGGCGTTCCAACTCCAACTCGATCGCGGCCAGCTCCTCGGCCGATCCCTGCATTTTCGGCCCGGTAAACCAGTGCCGGGCTGAGACGATCCACCAGATGCCGGCGAAACCAAGGACGGCGAGCACCGCCACGGGGGTGTAGTTGAACGTCAGCCGGGTCACCGGGCTTGCCGTGGGGAGCATGAACAGCACCGTGATGAAGGCGACCCAACCGATGGCGACGATGCCGATCGGCCGGCTCCACCGGCCGAGGTGCCACGGCCCGCGCTCGAAGGCATCGCCTTGCCGTAGCCGCAGGAACGTCGGCAGCACGTAGGCGATGTAGAGCCCGATGACGGCGATGGAGGTCACCGCGGCGTAGGCGGTCGCGTTGAACAGGTAGGGGAGCCCGAGGATGAAGGCGCCACCGGCGGCCAGCCAGATGGCGTTCGTTGGCGTCCGGGTGCGGGGGTTGATGCGATGCCACTTGTCTGCGGCGGGCAGCGCACCGTCGCGCGAGAACGCGTAGATCATCCGTGAGTTTGCGGTCACCGAAGCCATCCCGCAGAACAACTGCGCGCCGATTGCGATGAGCAGCAGCAGCTTGCCGCCCGTCGCCCCAACCGCGTCGATGAAGATCTGGGCCGGCGGCACAAGGGTCTTGGTGCCGATGGCGCCGTCGTAACTCTGGATGGCGTAGGTGAGCCCGATCAGCAGCACCCAACCGGCGACGATCGAGACCAGGATCGAGTTGACGATGCCCCGCGGCCCGGTCACTGCGGCGTTGTGGGTTTCCTCAGTCATGTGGGCCGAGGCGTCGAAACCGGTCAGCGTGTACTGCGCAAGCAGCAGGCCGAGCAGCGCGACGTAGAAGGTGGAGTGCCAGCCAGTATTGTTGACGAACTTGCTGAAGACGAAGGACGTCGACTGGTGCTTGTCGGGCGCGAAGGCGAGCACCAGCACGATGACGGCGACCCCGATGATGTGCCACCAGACACTGACGTTGTTCAACAGTGCGACAACCTTCACCCCGACCTGGTTGAGCATCGCATGCAGCGCGAGGATCAGGCCGAACAGCAAGATGGTGTGCCACGGGCGGGCGTCGAAACCGAACTGCAGATCGAGCAGCGCGTTGAGGAAGAAGGCCGCACCGAAGTCGATGCCAGCGGTCACTGCGACCTGGCCGAGGAAATTGAACCAGCCGGTGAACCACGACCAGGCGGGACCGTGCGTCTTGGCCAACTTGGCCGACCAGTAGTACAGCCCACCCGCAGTCGGGTAACTCGAGCAGACCTCAGCCATTGACAATCCGACCAGCAGCGTCATCACCCCGACGATCGGCCAGCCCCAGATGATGACAGCCGGCCCGCCGGTGTTGAGCCCGAACCCGTAGAGCGTCAGGGCGCCCGACAGGATCGAGATGATGGTGAACGACACCGCGAAGTTTGAGAAACCGGACATGTGCCGCGCCAGTTCCTGCGCGTAGCCCAGCTGATGCAGCCGGGTGGTGTCATCGCCGGCGCTGCCGGTCGCGACGCTTGCGTTGGCGGGTGACAGCGGCTCGGTGCTGCTCATACACGTCCTACCTTCAGGTGGCTCACTCAACCCAATGGATCAGAACGGGACCATAGGGCCGTCTCGTCCGTGAGACAAGGCCCCCCACAACAATTGTCAGGGTGTGTCCGTGCCTCGGCGGATTGCGGCCGCCACATGTGCAGCAAACAGCCGTCGGTCATTCCCGGCTTCCGGATGCCACTGCACGGCCAGGCAGAACGCCGGGCCCTGACCCTCGACCGCTTCCACCGTCCCGTCCTCGGCCCACCCCGTCGGCGTCAGCCCGCTGCCGATCCGGCCGAGGGCTTGGTGATGGTGGCAGTCGGCTGCTGCTGTCGGTCCGAGTAGCCGCTGCAGCTCGCTGCCGGGAGCCGTCCGGACCTCGCGGGGCGCGAATCGACCCGGCCCGGGGTCGTGGCAGCCGAGGCCCGGCTGGTTGGGCAGGTGCTGCAGCAGGTCACCGCCGAGCGCGACGTTCAGCAGCTGCATGCCGCGGCAAATCGCCAGCAGGGGGAGCCCCAGGTCGATCGCCGAATGCAGCGCGGCCAGCTCAGCATCGTCGCGCTCGGGTCGGACGACCGTGGTGTGTGACCCGGCCGGCTGCCCGTACCTCGCCGGCTCGACGTCCGCCCCGCCCGAGAGCACCAACCCGTCGAGCCGGCCGACAATCTCGCGGGTCAGGACACGTGGTGGCAACAGCACAGGTTCGCCGCCGGCATCGGCCACGGCATCGACGTACGCGGCTGGGAGGAGCACCGCGGGCATGTCCCAAGACCCCCATCGGGCCTGCTCGCGGTAGGTGCTGATGCCGATCAGCGGGCGCACGCGTCCTCCAGGCAGAGTAGTTGCCACCAGCGTAGGTGCGGCCCGGAGTTCCCACCGGGGACCAAAACTGGGCTTGTGCTGGCACCGTGCGCATGCGGGCGATGGTCGTTTGCGGTGCCGATGGTCTGCAGGTCACACGGACCGGGTGGGCATCCTGCGTCGGATCACGTGAGGTGCACCATGACAGCATTTGCCCATCACGGTCCAGGCAACGTCCGTGGGACACCGTGGCGGATCCCAAACCGCTCGAAGCCACCGACATCGTCGTGCGGATCGACACCACGATGATCTGCGGCACCGATCTGCACATCCGCAAAGGTGACGTCCCCACCCTGGACCAGGGGCGGGTGCTGGGCCACGAGGCCGTCGGCACCGTCGTTGAGATCGTGACCGCCGTGTCGATGCTGGCCGACAACGACCGGGTGCTCGTGCCGGCCATCACCTCATGCGGTCGATGCACCTCGTCCACACGAGCGATGCCCAGCCCCTGCCAGGCGACCGGTGGGATGGGCTTGAACTTCGGGCAGCTCATCGACGGGACGCAGGCCGTGTACGCCCGGATGCCGTTCGCCGAGACGTGCGTGCACAAGGTGCCGTCGGGCGTCACCGACGAACAGGTGCTGTTCCTGGCCGACATCCTGCCCACCGGCTTCGAGGTCGGCGTGCAGAGCGGCCGGGTCAAGCCAGGCGACGTCGCCGTCGTCGGTGCAGACCCGGTTGTCCTGGCAGCGATCATGACGGCCAGCCTGGCCGGAGCATCGCGGTCGACAATGCGATCGAGGCCGTCGGGATTCCTCAGACGTTCCTGACCTTCACCCGCATCGTCCGGCCGGGCGGCGTTGTGCCAATATCGGCGCCCACGGCGCCCACGGCGCGCCCGCGACGCTGCAGCTGCAGGACCTGTGGTTCAAAAACATCACCATCACGATGGGCCTTGTGGACGGTAGGACGATCCCGACGCTGCTGCGCCTCGTTCAACAGGGCACGCTCAAGCCGGAGCCGTTCGGCACCCACACCTTCACCTTGGACAACACGATGGGCGCCTACGACGTCGTCGCCGACGCCGACAAGCACAACGCCGACAAGCACAACGCCCTGAAGGTTGTCATGAAGTGGTGACCCGTGTCGGCGACGGCAGGCTGGGGAGCGCCGTCAGACTCCCTCACGGATCTGCGCCACGCTTGGGCTCATGTCGGCGAGTCCCGAGGTGGCTGGGGCGGGCAGGCCCGGGGTGGCCGGGTCGGGGAGGCCGAGGATCGCTGCAAGGTCCGCACCGTTGATGGTTTCGCGTTCCAGCAGCAGTTCGATAGTGCGGTGCAGGATGGTGAGCTGCCCGCGGAGCAGCTGGGTTGCCCGGCTCTCGGCGTCCCGGAGCAGCCGGGCGACTTCCTGGTCGATCGTGCGTTGGGTCTGTTCGGCGTAGGGACGTCCGGCGAACGGGTTGTCGCGGCTCGGACCTTCGGGTCCGTAGCCGACGGGCCCGAGCTCGGTGGACAATCCCCACTCCCGGACCATCCGGGTCGCGAGGTCGGTGGCGCCGGCGAGGTCGTTGGACGCACCCGTCGACGCTTCGCCGAGGATGAGGATCTCCGCGGCCCGGCCGCCGAGCCGGACCGCCAGGGAGTCGGTGAGGTAACTCGCCGGGTAGAGGTGGCGTTCGAAGGCCGGCAGCTGCTCGGTGACACCCAAGGCTGACCCACGGGGCAGGATCGTGACCTTGGCGACCGGGTCGGCGTGTTCGGACAGCACCGCGACCAGGGCGTGGCCGGCCTCGTGGACGGCGACGGCGTGCTTCTCCTCGGGCAGCAGGGCGTTGGAGCTGTCCCGCCGACCGATCAGCAACCGGTCCAGGGCGTTGTCGAAGTCGGCGGCTTGCAGGACGTCGCGGTCGGCTCGAACGGCATTGATGGCGGCTTCGTTGACCAGGTTGGCCAGGTCGGCGCCGGAGAAGCCCGGCGTACCGCGGGAAACCGCACCCAGGTTCACCTCAGGAGCGAGCTGTTTGCCAGCGGCGTGGATCGTCAGGATCGCCATTCGCTCGCTCTGGTTGGGCAGCGGTATCTCCACCGTCCGGTCGAACCGGCCGGGCCGTAACAGCGCCGCATCCAAGATCTCCGCCCGGTTCGTCGCTGCAAGCACCACCACGTTGGCGCCCGGTTCGAACCCATCCATCTCCGACAGCAACTGATTCAGGGTCTGTTCACGCTCGTCGTTGGAACCAAACCCACCCGGGCCGCGCCGACCACCGATCGCATCGATCTCGTCGATGAAGATGATCGACGGCGCCAGTTTGCGGGCTTCGGTGAACAGATCCCGGACCCGCGATGCGCCGACCCCGACGAACATCTCCACGAAACTCGACCCGCTGAGCGCGAAGAACGGCACCCCGGCCTCGCCCGCGACGGCCCGGGCCAGCAGCGTCTTGCCGGTCCCCGGGGGCCCGACCATCAGCACACCCTTCGGGCCAACCGCACCGGCCCGGGCGTACCGGCCCGGTTGCTTGAGGAAGTCCACGACCTCCATCACCTCAGCCTTGGAACCGGCGTACCCCGCGATGTCGGCGAACCGGGCGCCTGGCCGCTCCTGGTCGTAGACCTTCGCCTTGGACTTGCCGATCCCGAGCACACCACCGAGCCCACCACCGAGCTGCTTGCTGCTGCGACGACCCATCCAGACGAACACCCCGACCAGGAACAGGATCGGCAGCAACGACGCCAACACCCCCAACACCGAGGTGCCACTGTCGATCGTGCCTTTGACCTGCACCCGGTGCTCAAGCAGCAACGCCGACAACGAAGTGTCGTTCAATGCCGTCGGCAGCTGGGAGGTGTAAGCGGCTCCGCTGATGAGCTTGCCGCTCACCACCCCAGTCGAGGTGATCGACGCCGTCGACACCGTATTGCTCGTGACCTGACCGACGAAATCGGTGTAGCTAAAGCTGCGGGCTGAGCTCGTCTGGCCACCCTGGCGGAACAGCACCAGAGCCGTCAAGGCGACCCCGACCGGCAGGAGCCACACCCGCCACCGCGGGACCGGCGCAGGCGGCGGAAGCGACGGTCGGCCCTCCGGCGGCGGCGACCGCACCGGATCACCGCGATGCCAGGTACTCACCAATCACGCCCGAAGGAGCCAGGCCGACCGTGACGTCGAGTATTCGGGCATCCACAGACCATCCCTGGAGCATGGGCGCCAGCAATCCAGCCGGGAAGGGCACAAGGTCCCGACCGAACGGGACGGGCGAGCGGGCGACGCTCGGCTGCTGCAGCCGCCGTCAAGCCGGTTCGTCGTGGTGGATGACCGCGTCGGCATCGGGAAAGTACAGCCCGTTGTGGCCAGTGTCAGACCAGCACACAACGTACGGCGGGGTTCCGTCGGTTCCGTGAACCTCCAGGATCTCGCCATCCCGGTTCGGTTCGCCGACGTGACTGGCGCGGATCACGATCCGATCACCAACAGTGGCATGCATGGGGACCTCCCTCATCAGGAGGAGCATGCAACCGGCGGCGCGCTCGAAATAGAGGCGAAGGTCCCGGTCGCCCGGATGATGCCGAGACTCGCGTCCTGACCGGGAGCAAAAGGTCTTCAGGTTGCGGCGGGTCGTGCCGACATCCCCAACCAGCCCCCCTAGCCTGCGGCGGGCCGGCAGAAGAGGTGCTCGACATATGCGTTTGCGATTCAGGCTGGCGGCTTCGTTGGCCGTCACGACCATCGTGTCGGCGTCGTTGCTGACGGCGACCGCCTCGGCTGCGCCGACGGCGGCACCATCGGGACCGGACGTATCCAGTTGGCAGCACCCCGGGGGTGCAGCGATCGACTGGGTCAAGGTCAAGGGCGCGGGCAACGCGTTCGCGATCATCAAGGCAACCGAGGGCGCGGCGTACACCAATCCCTACTTCGCCGGGGACACCAAGGGGGCCAGGTCGGCGTCACTCGTCGTCGGGGCGTACGCCTACGTCCGGCCGGCGTTGCCCATCTCGACCGCCACGACGCAGGCGCAGTACTTCGCCGCGACACTGGGCAACGTCGCCAGCGTCGGGACCTTGCCGCCGATCCTGGACCTCGAGGAGTCCGGTGGTCTTGCTCCAGGTGACCTCATCACCTGGGCGCAGACGTTCCTCGAGACCGTTCGCGGCCTCACCGGTCGCACGCCGATCGTCTACAGCTATCCGTATTTCTGGTCCTCGGCGATGGCCGGCAGCACCGCTTTCTCTCGCTATCCGTTATGGCTCGCCGCCTACCGGACGACAGCGCCGACGCCCCTGGCCGGCTGGCCCGCCTGGGCGCTGTGGCAGTACAGCGCCACCGCCAGCGTCGACGGGATTCCTGGCGCCGGCGCGATCGACATGTCGCGTTTCGCCGGCACCAAGGCACAACTGGATGTCGTAGCCGACGGCACGTTCTCGAGCAGTTGGCCGGTGTCGGCACCGTCCGCTCCAGTGGGCATCGCAGCCCTGGCGCGCATCCGGGCCGCAACCGTCAGTTGGCGCCCCGCAGACGACGGTGGCCGGCTGCCGACGTCGTACGTCGTGACGGTGAGCCCGGGCGGCGCGACCACCACCGTCAGCGGTACGACGACCAACGTGACCCTGCCCGGTCTGACCCCGGGTGTGGGCTACACCTTCACCGTCGCCGCAACGAACCCCGCTGGCACCTCGACGCTGTCCCAGGCATCGATCGCGGTTGTGCCCGGGCAGCTCCCGTCGACCCCGCCCGGCCCGCTCTCGGTCACCGCCGCCTCGGGCGCGGTCACGGTTGCCTGGAAGCCGGCGAGCGGCGACCCCACGTCGTACCAGATCTCCCGGTGCAGCCCTGCGCCGTGCACGCCGTCGGGAAGCGAAGTGGCGACCGTCGCTGTGCCGGCGACGAGCTACGTCGACGGGGCTCTGACCAACGGGACCAGTTACGTCTACACCGTCGCCGCAGCGAACGTCTGGGGATCTTCCGGGCGGACCCCGCTCGCCACCGCCACCCCGGTCGGGCCGCCGCCTGCACCGATCGGGCTGACGTCGAAGCCGTCCGACGCGAGCGTCACCCTTGGCTGGACACCGCCCGCGACGACCGGTGGAGCGCCGATCGCCCGCTACGTCGTCACACAGGACGGCAGGACCGTGTCGACCCTCCCGTCGACAGCCCGGTTCTATCAGGCGAGCGGCTTGGTCAACGGCGAGACACACCGGTTCGGGGTGGCCGTTGGCAGCAGTCTCGGCACCGGGCCAGCCGCGCGCGTCACGGCCGCCGCGACGAGCCCGTTGGCACCCACCCGGGTGACCGTCACCCTGTCGAGCCCGGTGCTGTCCAGCCGGCCGCTGACAGTCACCGTGCATGCGGTCCATGCCGACACCGGTACCGGTCTTGTCGGCCTGCCGGTCACCGTGGCGCTGTCACCGCGGGCCGGGTCTGTTCCGGCCGTACAGCACCTGGTCACCGACGCCAGCGGCGCCGCGACCGCAACCGTGTGGCCAGCCGTCACCGGCACCATCACCGCCAGCCTGCCGCAGTCGGCACTGACCGCAGCGTCCTGGGTCAGCGTCCTGGCCCAGGTGCGGCCGAGACTGCCGGTGGCACTGTCCAGCCCGATCACCATCCGCAACCGACCGGTGGTTTTGAGCGGCTCGACCAGCTCACTGCTCGCCGGCGAGCGGCTCTACGAGCAGCGGTACGACGCAGGCGCCTGGCGCACCGTGGCCAGCACGCTTATCGACCCCGTGGGCCGCTATCGCTTCGTCGTCACGCCCACCGTTGCTGGGTCCTCGCCCTTCCGGCTGTGGCTGCGCGCCTCCCGGCTGCACCTGGCGGCACCGAGCCGCACCGTGATGCTCACGGCGCGCTGACCGGGCCGATCCTGTCAGCGGACGGCGAGCAGGACCTTGCCCGTCGCTCGCCGTTGGTCCAGTTCACCGATCGCGCCGGCGGCATCCTCCAGCGGGTGCGTGCTGCTGATCGGTGGGTCGATCCGGCCGGACTCCAGGTGCGGGAGCAGCCGGGACCACTGCTCACCGAGGAACGCCGGGCGGCGGCTCCAGTAGGCGCCCCAGCCGACCCCCATGACGGTGAGGTTGTTCAGCAGCAGCCGATTTACCTTGACCGTCGGTATCTCGCCGCCAGTGAAACCGATGACCAGCAGCCGGCCCTCGGGGGCCAGGCTGCGCAGGCTGTCGGTGAACCTGTCGCCACCGACCGGGTCCACCACCATGTCGACGCCCCGTCCACCGGTCAGCTCGACGGCCTTGTCCTTGAAGCCCGCTGCCAGCAACACCTCGTCGGCGCCTGCGCGCCTTGCCGTGGCGATTTTGTCCTCGGTGGAGACGACTGCGAACACCGTGGCCCCCATCAGCTTGGCCAGCTGCACTGTTGCCGTTCCGATGCCGCCGGCCGCACCGTGCACCAGCACCGTCTCGCCCGCGCGCAGCGCTCCGCGTCGCTCCAGCGCGAACTCGACCGTGAGGTAGTTCATCGGTAGGGCGGCGCCGGCCGCAAGGGACGTCGCCTCGGGGAGCGGGAAGACCAGCGCGGCTTCGACCGCGACAAGCTCCGCGAAACCGCCCAGGCCAGGGAAAGCCACCACCCGGTCACCGACGGCGAATCCCGAGCCCTCAGGAGCCGACCGGACGAGGCCAGACACCTCAGCGCCGAGAATGAACGGCGGCGGCGGCTTGAGCTGATACTCACCCCTGGTCAGCAGCACGTCCGGATAGGCCACCCCGGCCGTGTGGACCTCAACCAGCACCTGCCCTGCGCCGGCAATCGCATCGTCGGTCTGGACGAGCTCGACCGACTGTGGACCCTCGAGCCTTGTCACCTGCACCGTACGCATGCGGCCTCCTGTGGGCTTGGTTCGTCGCCGTATCCTGCACCGTCGCGCCGATCCGGGCCCGCCTGGTGGCTCGCCAGCCGGTCCTGTGCCCGGCGCAAGGGGCATCGTCATGCAGGTACCGACACCGTTCGTGTACCCGCGCGCTGGCGCGGTGGATGAGGTCATCGGGTTGCCGGAGCGGCTCGGTCTGCTGCTGGTGAGGAAACTGCGGCCGCCAGCAGGTGCCGTTACGCGGTCGATGAGGGGCGGTCGGCGACGTCGGTTTTCGTGTTGGCCCGGTCCAAACCTCGATGAGCCTTGGCGTCGATCAGGTCGTGGTCAGCTTCTGTGAGCAGGTCGATGCCGTCTTGTCCGTGCCGCCCGATCGCTATGCCAGTGCAGGCAGTTACGGACACTTCGTACATACCCAACAACAAGGGGGCGGCAATTGCCTCGGTCACCCGCTTGCGGAGCTCCCGCGCCGCGCTCGGCGTACAGCCTGGCAGCACGAGCGCGATCTTGTTGTCGTTCCCCCACCGTGCGACGGTGTCCCCGGCTCGTACGAGTTTCTCCAGCCGTCGTGCCATGAGGCGCAACAGTGCGTTCCCGGCGAGCGGCCCGTGCGAGGCAGTCACGTCGGTGATGTCGTCAAGGTCGATGACCAGCACCGCCACACAGGTCTCCAGGCGCCGGTTCGCATCGGCCAGAGCGATCGCGAGCCGGTCGTGCAGCAGCGCCCGGTTCGCGAGGCCGGTCAGCGGGTCGTGCATGGTGTCGTTGCGAAGCGCAGTGTTCTCCTGCACCCGGGCGGTGATGTCGTCGTGCAGGACGAGGACCCGCCGGTGTCCACCCAGGTAACTTGCCCGCAGTTGGAACCATCGCTTCTCGCTCGGGCTGTGACATGGGTAGTCCAGGACGGCTTGCGGCGCGTGACCCTCGAGGACCGCCGTGATGGCGGCACCTACCGCCGCAGCGTTCATGTCGCCGTCGGCTGCTGCACGTTCGCAAGTCTGCAGATAGTTCACGCCGATGCCGCATGTCGCGCCGGCTCCGTTGCGGCGGCCGAACTCCCGCCACGCCTCGTTCACCAGCACGATGACGCCGTCGCTATCGATGACGGCGGCCTCGCAGGGCAAGGCCGCAAAGGCGGCGGCTGCGAGTCGGGCACGGCGCACCGAGCCGTCAGTCATCGGGCCTGGCGCATTACGAGCTGACGCGTGCCGCACCGCCATCGAAGGAAGCTCACCTCGTTCATGCGGACACCGCCCATCAGCGACCACCGGCTGAGAAGGACTCCTTGGCAGGGCGTCAAGGTCTTGGTCAGGTAGACCCGCCCAAGACGACCTCGCCATGAGCCCACACCAACGTACGATACGACCGTCCGCAGCCGCAGGTCACGACTTCCCTGGCATGGCTGGCTGGCTGGGGCAGGTTCGCGACGAACTCGTTCTTGGGGTTCGCGAAGCTGCGGCCCCGCACGCGGCCGTGCATAACCTCGCCGCACATGAAGCGGGCAATGGTGTGCTCGCCGCTGCTGCGGTCCACCCTTGCACCGAGGCTCGGCTGGTCTCATCACCTTCCGTCCTCTTGCCTGTTGTTCACGCCA
>JAYTOZ010000084.1:0-10610 GCA_043747515.1 Frankiales bacterium
GGCCAAGCGGATGGGCTGCAGCGACCGGCAGATCGCCGCGGTGCGTGGCATCAGCGAGCAGCAGGTGCGTGCGCTACGTCACCAGCTCGGGGTGCGACCGGTCTACAAGACCGTCGACACCTGCGCGGCTGAGTTCGCTGCCGAGACGCCCTACCACTACTCGTCGTACGACGCCGAGACCGAGGTCGCGCCGTCCAGTAAGCGCAAGGTGCTGATCCTCGGGAGCGGTCCCAACCGGATCGGCCAGGGCATCGAGTTCGACTACGCCTGCGTGCACGCCTCGTTCGCCCTGCATGACACCGGTTTCGAGACCGTGATGGTCAACTGCAATCCCGAGACGGTGTCGACCGACTACGACACGAGTGACCGTCTCTACTTCGAGCCGCTTACCGTCGAGGACGTCCTTGAGGTCGTCGCCGCCGAGACCGAATCGGCGCGCGCCGGCGGCGGCGAACTCGTCGGCGTCGTCGTGCAGCTCGGCGGCCAGACCCCCCTGCGCCTCGCCCAGGAGCTCAAGGACTGCGGGGTGCCCATCGTCGGCACGACCCCCGAAGCGATTCACCTGGCTGAGGATCGCGGCTCCTTTGCAGCGGTGCTCGCCGCGGCCGGCCTGCCTGCCCCCAAGCACGGCACCGCCACGTCCTACGACGAGGCCCGGGCGATCGCCGATGTGGTCGGCTATCCGGTGCTGGTGCGGCCGTCCTACGTCCTCGGTGGGCGCGGCATGGAAATCGTCTACAGCGACCAGATGCTCATCGACTACGTCTCTCGGTCCACCCTGATCGGGCCGGACGCCCCGGTGCTCGTCGACCGCTTCCTCGAGGACGCCATCGAGATCGATGTCGACGCCCTGTACGACGGGACGGAGCTCTATCTCGGCGGCGTGATGGAGCACATCGAGGAGGCGGGCATCCACTCCGGTGACTCGGCCTGTGCGCTGCCGCCGATCACCCTCGGCCGGACCGATCTCGAGCGGATCCGCAGCAGCACCGAGGCCATTGCGAGGGGCGTCGGGGTGTTGGGTCTGCTCAACGTGCAGTACGCCCTGAAGGACGACGTGCTCTACGTCCTGGAGGCCAATCCCCGCGCCAGCCGGACGATCCCGTTCGTCAGCAAGGCCACCGCCGTCCCCCTGGCCAAGGCCGCCGCCCGCGTCATGCTCGGGGCCAGCATCGCCGCCCTGCGGGTCGAGGGCCTGCTGCCACACAGCGGCGACGGCGCCGATCTGCCGCTGGACGCGCCGATCTCGGTCAAGGAGGCGGTGCTGCCGTTCGGGCGGTTCCGCACCATTGACGGCGCCGGTGTCGACACCGTGCTCGGGCCGGAGATGAAGTCGACCGGCGAGGTGATGGGAATCGACGCGGTCTTCGGGACGGCGTTCGCCAAGAGTCAATCGGCGGCCTACGGCGACCTGCCCACCAGGGGCAGGGTGTTTGTCAGCGTGGCCAACCGCGACAAGCGAGCGATGATCTTCCCGGTGAAGCGCCTCGCCGACCTCGGTTTCGAGGTGCTCGCGACCCAGGGCACCGCCGAGGTGCTCCGGCGTCACGGCGTTTTGGCGACCGTGGTCGGCAAGCACTCCGAAGGCAGGGGCGACAGCATCGTGCCGCGGGTGCTCGCCGGCGAGGTCGACCTCGTCATCAACACCCCCTGGGGGGTTGGGCCGCGCCTGGACGGTTATGAGATCCGGACCGCGGCAGTGCTCCGGGGGATCCCCTGCATCACCACCATCCAGGGCGCGGCAGCATGCGTGCAGGGCATCGAGGCCCTGATCCGCGGCGACATCGGCGTGCGTTCCCTCCAGGAGCACCACGCCGGCCTACGGCTGTCCAGAGGGGAGGGCTAGTGCCGGTCCAGGTGCAGGGCGAGGTGCTGTCGATGCGCAAGGTAGGCGCGTATCACGCCATGACGGTCGTTGCCCCCGGCATGGCCGAGCAGGCCCGGCCGGGCCATTTCGTCGCCGTACAGGTCGGTGGTCCGGAGTCCTCGATGCTGCTGCGACGGGCCTTTGCCATCTATGAGGTGAAGGAACGCGGGGTCTACGGCGGCACCATCGAGTTCATCTTCGCCGTGCACGGCAAGGGCACCGCGTGGCTGGCGGCCCGGCGCCCACAGGACAAGCTCGACGTCGTCGGCCCACTCGGCAAACCGTTCCCGCTGCCGACCGCGCCGGTGACGGCGACCCTGGTCGGCGGCGGCTACGGCAGCGCGCCGTTGCTGCCCCTGGCGACGATGCTGCGCGACCGAGGCTGCCGCGTCGACTTCGTGCTCGGTGCTGGCAGCGCAGACCGGCTGTTCGGCCAGCTCGACGCCAAACGCATCGCGACCACGATCGCAGTGACCACCGACGACGGCAGCGTCGGGGAGCGCGGTGTCGTCAGCGACGTGCTGGCACAGGTGCTCGAGAAGACCGGCAGTGAGGTCGTCTACGCCTGCGGGCCGATGGGGATGCTGCGCGCGGTCTCTGAGATCGCCACCGCCCGAGGTGTCCCCGCCCAGGTCGCGGTCGAGGAGTCGATGGCCTGCGGCATCGGGGTCTGCATGACGTGCGTCCTGCCGGTCATCGGCGACGACGGGGTGACGCGGATGCTCCGGTCTTGCGTCGAGGGGCCAGTGTTCCTCGGCGACCGGGTGAGGTGGGCCGACGTCGGCACGGTGCCGGTCGATGCGCTTGGTTCGATCAATGCGGACGGAGCTGTCAGGTGAGTGAGCTGACGGTGCGACCTCGACGCGCTCCGTCCCGCGGCCCGGCCATCGACATGACGACCCGGTTGGCCGGGGTCGAGTTCCCCAACCCGGTCTTCACCGCGTCCGGGTGCGCCGCGGCCGGTCAGGAGCTCGACCAGTTCTTCGACGTCAGCCTGCTCGGCGGCGTCGTCACCAAATCGATCATGCTTGCGCCGAGGTCCGGCCGGGCGACCCCGCGGATGGCCGAGACGCCGAGCGGCATGCTCAACTCGATCGGCCTGCAGGGCCCGGGCATCGAGGCGTTCCTCGACAAGGACCTGTCCTGGCTCGCCGAACGCGGGGCTCGGGCCGTCGTGTCCATCGCCGGCGGCAGTGTCGAGGACTACACCAAGCTCGCGCAGCGGCTACGCGGTCGGCCCGGGTTGTCGATGGTCGAGGTGAACATCTCCTGCCCCAACGTCGAGGACCGCGGCCAGGTCTTCGCCTGCGACCCGGACGCCTCGGCAGCGGTCGTCGCGGCCGTGCGCAGGGTCACCGCGCCGGGGGTGCCGGTGTTTGCCAAGCTCAGCCCGGACGTCACCGACATCGCGGCCATCGCGCGGGCGTGTGTCGACGCCGGGGCCGACGGACTGTCGGTCATCAACACTCTGCTCGGCATGGTGATCGACACCACGACGATGCGGCCGGCCCTCGGCGGGATCACCGGCGGGCTGTCCGGACCGGCGATCCGGCCGGTCGCGGTCCGCTGCGTCTGGCAGATCCGGCAGGCGCTGCCCGACACACCGATCCTGGGCATGGGCGGTATCCGTACCGGCCTGGACGCGCTCGAGTTCGTGCTGGCCGGCGCCGATGCGGTCAGCGTCGGCACCACCGTCTTCGGTGACCCGACCGCGCCGCTGCGGGTGCTCGACGAGCTCGCGCGGGCCCTCGCCGACCGCGGCTTCGAGCGCTTCGGCGACGCGGTCGGGCTGGCGCACAAGCCGCCCGTCGTACACCTCCCGCAGGACCCCGATCCGGTCGGCGACGACCCGCCACCGACGAAGCCGGCCCTGGGAAGCGAGCTGTGAAACAGCGCGCGCCCATCGCCGTCGCGCTTGACGCCCCCGACCTCGAAACCGCGGCCCGCTGGGCGCAGGCGGTCACGCCGCACGTGGCGGTCGTCAAAATCGGCCTGGAGCTGTTCTGCCGAACGGGTCCGTCCATCGTCGAGACCGTGCGCGGCGGCAGCGGTGTCGAGCTGTTCCTGGACCTCAAGCTGCACGACATCCCCAACACCGTGGCCGGTGCGGCCCGCGGCGTCGCGAGGCTCAAACCCCGCTACCTGACCGTGCACGCCTCCGGCGGCGCCGACATGGTGCGCGCCGCGGTCGACGCCGCGCCGGAGGTGACGATCGCCGCGGTCACTGTGCTCACCAGCCTCGACGACGCGGTGTTGCGCGCGGTCGGCCTGGCCGGGCCGCCCCTTGACGCCGTACGACGCCTGGCGCTGCTGGCCGTCGGCGCAGGTGCCGGGGCGCTCGTCTGCTCGCCGATGGAGGTCGCGGCGGTCCGGGCCGAGGTCGGCCCGGGCATCGTGCTGATCACCCCGGGCGTGCGCCCGGTCGGCACCGGGATGCAGGACCAGGCGCGGGTGGCGACGCCCCAGCAGGCGCTCGACCACGGCGCCGACCTGCTGGTGATCGGGCGGCCGATCACCGGTGCGGCCGACCCCGGCGCCGCCGCCGCGAGCATCGCCGCCTCCTTGCGCTGAGCCCCCGGCGCTGTCGGCCGCTCCCCAGCAGTGATCCACGAAGGGTTGGGCACCTGCAGCAAGATCACAGCGGTGCCTTGGCTTGTGTGGACCACCAGGTGGGAGACGACCAACCGGCGCGACCAGGTTGGCCACCGGACCGGCGTACGGCAGGAAGGTCGGTCGACATTGCCCCGGGGGCGGCGTACTCGCTAGGTTCGCGCGTCCCCTACTCCGCGCCGGTCGATCTTCTGAGGTGACCCGAGAGTGGCCCTGCCGCCCCTGACCCCCGAGCAGCGCGCCGCCGCCCTCGAGAAGGCCGCGGCCGCACGTCGGGCCAGGGCCGCGCTCAAGGTGCGGCTGAAATCCAGCGGCGCCACCGTGGCCGACGTGCTCGACAGCGGCGACACCGACGAGGTCATCGGCAAGATGAAGGTGGTGGCGGTGCTCGAGGCGATGCCCGGTGTCGGCAAGATCCGTGCCGCCAGACTGATGGAAACCCTGGAGATCTCGCCCTCCCGCCGGGTCCGGGGGCTCGGTGCGAAACAGCGCGAGGCCCTGCTCAGGGCCTTCGCGACCGACTGAGGTGCTCGGCCGCCTCACCGTGCTGTCCGGTCCCTCCGGCGTCGGCAAGGGGTCGGTCATCGCGGCGGTCCGCCGCCGCCATCCGCAGGTCTGGCTGTCGGTGAGCGTCACTACCCGCGCCCCGCGCCCCGGTGAGACCGACGGTGTCGAGTACCACTTCGTCGATGACGCGGCCTACGCCCGGATGGTCGACCGCGGCGAGTTGCTCGAGCACGCCAGCTACGCCGGCTCGTCCTACGGCACCCCCCGCCAGCCGGTGCTCGAGCGGCTCGCGAACGGTGTCCCTGCCCTGCTGGAGATCGAGCTGCAGGGGGCGCGGCAGGTCAAGGCCGCGATGCCCGAGGCGCACCTGGTGTTCCTCGCCCCGCCGAGCGTCGACGAGCTCGAACGAAGGCTCACCGGTCGGGGCACCGAGAGCCCCGACCGCGTGCGTCGGCGGCTCGAGTTGGCAATGAGCGAGTTGGCTGCTGAGCGTGAATTCGAGGCCGTGGTCGTCAACGACGACGTCGAGGCAGCGGCGGATCGGCTGGTAGCCTTACTCGAGATTACCTGAGGCTTTGGAGCCCCGAGACCTTGGAGCACGCGTGTCCGGCACCGTCGCGAACCCGATCGGCATCACCAACCCGCCCATCGACGAGCTCCTGGAAGCGACCGACTCCAAGTACAGCCTGGTGATCTACGCGGCCAAGCGGGCCCGTCAGATCAACGCGTACTACTCCCAGCTCGGCGAGGGCCTGTTGGAGTACGCCGGTCCGCTGGTCGAGACCGGCGTCCAGGAGAAGCCACTCTCGATTGCGCTGCGGGAAATCAACGCCGGCCTCCTGCACCACGAGCACGTCGCCGACCCGGCGGTCTAGTTGCCGCGGCCGCAGGTCGTCCTCGGCGTCACGGGGGGGATCGCGGCCTACAAGGCGGTCGAGCTGCTCCGCCAGCTGACCGAATCCGGGCATGACGTCAGGGTGATCCCGACTGAGAGCGCCCTGGCGTTTGTCGGCGCTCCCACCTGGAGTGCGCTGTCCGGCAGCCCAGTCACCGCGAGCGCCTGGGACGAGGTCCATCTCGTCCCCCACGTGAAGCTTGGCCAGGCAGCCGACCTCGTCGTCGTTGCCCCGGCCACTGCCAACCTGCTGGCCAAAGCGGCGCACGGCCTGGCCGACGACCTGCTCACCTCGACCCTGCTCACCGCCCGCTGCCCGGTCGTGCTGGCACCGGCCATGCACACCGAGATGTGGGAGCACCCCGCCACCCAGGCCAACGTGGCCCTGCTGCGCTCCCGTGGCGTGCTCGTGCTCGAACCTGCGGTCGGCCGGCTGACCGGCGCCGACTCGGGCCGTGGCCGGTTGCCCGAGCCGGTCGAGATCTTCCGGACCTGCCGGCAGGTGCTGGCCCGCGGCGTCCAGCCCCTGGACCTGACCGGCCGCCGGGTGGTCGTCAGCGCCGGTGGCACCCGCGAGCACCTGGACCCGGTGCGGTTTCTCGGCAACCGGTCGTCGGGCAAACAGGGCTACGCCCTCGCCCGCGCCGCGGTCGCCCGCGGCGCCGAGGTCGTGCTCGTCACGACCTCGGCGTTGCCCGACCCGGCCGGCGCCACGGTGGTGCGGGTCACCAGCGCGCTCGAGCTGCGCGACGCCGTGCTGGCGGCGGCCGTCGCTGCCGACGCGGTGGTGATGGCAGCAGCCGTGGCCGACCACCGGCCGGCACTGCGCCTTGCGACCAAACGCAAGAAGGCCCGCACGGCAAGCATCGAGCTGGTCGAGAATCCCGATGTGCTGGCCGAACTCGGTGCCGCCCGCCGCCCCGGCCAGGTCCTCGTCGGGTTCGCCGCCGAGACCGGCGACGATGCCGGCAGTGTCCTCGAGCACGGGCTCGCCAAGCTGGCCCGCAAGGGCTGCGACCTGCTCGTCGTGAACGAGGTCGGCGAGCCCGGGCACCCGACGGGGTTCGAAGGCGATGCCAACGCCGCGACCGTGCTCGGCGCCGACGGGACGTCGTACGAAGTGCCGCTCGGCACCAAGGACGCGTTGGCCGACGTGGTCTGGGACCTCGTCGCGGCGCGCCTCCCCGACGACGTGCCCGCGAACTGAGGGACTGGTCGGGTGAAGCCACTGTTGCCCGTCCTGGCCCTGACGCTGCTCGCCGGCTGCTCGTCGTCGTCTCCGGCCGACCGCACCGCCGGCCAGGCCGGCCAGCCGCTGGCGGCATCGTCCGGCCCGTCTGCGCCGGCTGCAGCAACGACCGCCCCGGACGTCAAGGCCAGCCCGACCCCCGGCCTCTCCGCGGTGCCCAGAGTCCGCCGGATCCCCGCGTTGGATGGCGATGTCGACGGGGACGGCCAGCCCGACGTCGTGCGCGTGGCGGGCCGCACCATCACCGTCGTGCTGTCCGGCAGCGGTCGGCTGGTCAGCGCGCCGACCGGGGCGGACGGGCCGGCGACCCGGGCCGGCGCCGTCGATGTCGACCGCGACGGGCGCTCCGAAGTCGTCCTGCTGGTCGGACACGGCGCCTCGACCGCGTCGTACGCGCTGTTCCGCTACGACGGGCGCATCCTGGCAAGGGTCGATCGCGCCAGCGGGCCGCTCGTGCTGCTGGCCGGTGGCACCGTCACGCACGGGGACGGTTTCAGCTGCACCACTAACGGCCGGCTCGTGCTGCGCCAGGCGACCAGCAACCAAGGCAAGGTGTTCCACGTCGTCTCGACCGTGTTGCGGCTGGCCGGTGCCCGCGCGGTGGTCGTGTCGCGGTCGGGCTACGACGGCCGGCAGGACGATCCGCGGGTGCACCGGGCCTACGCCGTGGACTGCGGGAGCGTCGGTGAGGGCGGGTAGGCTCGGCGCCAATCCCACGATCTGAAGGAGCGCACGTGTCGCGCCGCCTGTTCACCTCCGAGTCGGTCACCGAAGGCCATCCCGACAAGATTGCCGACGCGATCAGCGACTCGATCCTGGACGCACTGCTCGCCGAGGACCCCAAGAGCCGGGTCGCGGTGGAGACCCTCATCACGACCGGCCAGGTGCACATCGCCGGTGAGGTCACGACAACGGCGTACGCCGACATCCCCCGCATCGTGCGCGAGACGATCCTCGAGATCGGTTACGACAGCAGCAAAAAGGGTTTCGACGGAGCGAGTTGTGGCGTCTCGGTCTCGATCGGCGCGCAGAGCCCCGACATCGCCCAGGGTGTCGACATCGGCTACGAGGCACGAGTCGACGGTTCGGTCGAGGATCCCCTGGACCGCCAGGGCGCCGGTGACCAGGGCCTGATGTTCGGCTTCGCGTGCGATGAAACCCCCGAGTTGATGCCGCTGCCGATCGCGTTGGCCCACCGGCTCGCCAAGCGGCTCACCCAGGTCCGCAAGGACGGCGTCATCCCCTACCTGCGGCCCGACGGCAAGACCCAGGTCACGGTGGAATACCTGCACGGCAAGCCGGTCCGGCTCGACACCGTCGTGGTCAGCTCGCAGCATGCCGAGGACATCGACATCGAGAACCTGCTCACCCCCGACATCGCCGAGCACGTCGTCGCGCCCGAGCTCGAGGGTCTGGGCATCGAAACCGACGGCTATCGGCTGCTGGTCAACCCCACCGGCAAGTTCGTCATCGGCGGCCCGATGGGTGACGCCGGCCTCACCGGGCGCAAAATCATCGTCGACACGTATGGCGGCTATGCCCGGCACGGCGGCGGGGCCTTCTCCGGCAAGGACCCGTCCAAGGTGGACCGCTCCGCTGCCTATGCGATGCGCTGGGTGGCCAAGCACGTGGTGGCTGCTGGGCTCGCGACCAGCTGCGAGGTCCAGGTCGCCTATGCCATCGGCAAGGCCGAGCCGGTCGGGCTGTTCGTCGACACCTTCGGCACCGGCGTGGTCGCGGACAGCGTGCTGCAGGACGCCGTGATCGAGGTGTTCGACCTGCGCCCCGCCGCGATCATCCGCGATCTCGACCTGCTCCGGCCGATCTACGCCCAGACCTCCGCCTACGGTCATTTCGGCCGCGAGCTGGCCGACTTCACCTGGGAGTCCACCGATCGCGCCGAGCTGCTGCGCAAAGCCGCCGGCCAGTAGCACCGCCCCGTCGTACGCCGGGTCCGGTCGGCCGGCCCATCCTGGCGATCAACAGGACGCCGGTGGTGAGCTCGCCCGGTGTGTCGCGCAGCAGGATCCTGGTGATCACCGGGTCGACCGTAGCCTCGCTGGAGTGAGCGAGCAGCGCCGTCGGCCGGCCACCCCGGCGCCGGTCGAGCTAGCCGTCCGGCAGCCGGTGGCGCGGGTCGCGGTCGACACCGGCGTGGCCCACCTGGACCGGCCGTTCGACTACGCCGTACCAGCTGTCATGCAGGACACCGCGCTGGCCGGTTGCCGCGTGCGGGTGCGCTTCGCCGGTCGGCTGGTCGGTGGGATCGTGCTCGAGCGCACCGACGGCAGCGACCATGACAAGGCGCTGACCGCGCTGCAGACGCTGATCAGCCCCGAGCCCGTGCTGCAGGCAGAGGTCGCCCGGCTGGCCCGGGCGCTGGCCGACCGCTCCGCCGGCACGCTGTACGACGTCCTGCGCCTCGCCCTGCCGCCCCGGCACGCCCGGGTCGAGGCCGAGCTGCCGGGGCCGCCCGCGGCCGGCGTCGTACCGCCTGTGGTCGGGCCCTGGCAGCGCTACCCGACCGGACCGGCGTTCCTCGGGGCGCTGGCGGACAAGGCGCCGCGGGCCGTGTGGTGCGCCCTGCCCGGCCCGTCGTGGCCGCAGGAGATCGCGCTGGCGGTCCAGGCCTGCGTCGCCGGCGGCCGGGGGGCACTGGTGGTCGTGCCGGATGCGCGCGACGTCGACCGGGTGAGCGCCGCGCTGAGCGAGGTGCCCCACGTCGTGCTGCGGGCCGATCTCGGGCCCGCCGAGCGATACCGCCGATGGCTCGCGGTCCGGCGCGGGCAGGTGCGCGCCGTGGTCGGCACCCGCGCGGCAGCCTTCGCGCCGGTGGCCGACCTGGGGCTGGTCGTGCTGTGGGACGACGGCGACGATCTGCACGCCGAGCCGCGTGCGCCCTACGTCCACGCCCGGGAGGTGCTGGTGCTGCGCGCGCACCTGGCCGGTGCGGCCGCGCTGCTCGGTGGCCACGCCCGCACCGCCGAAGGGCAGCTGCTGCTCGACACCGGCTGGGCCAAGCCGTTGGTGGCCGACCGGGTCACGGTTCGGGCGGCCGCACCGCGGGTGGACGGCACCTCCGACGACGACCTGGCCCGCGACCCGATGGCTCAGGCCGCGAGGATCCCAGCGCTCGCCTTCGCCGCCGCGAGGGAGTCCCTCGCGGCCGGCGCTCCGGTGCTCGTGCAGGTGCCCCGGCGTGGCTATGTGCCGGCGCTGGCCTGCGCCCGCGACCGCACGCCGGCCAGGTGCTCGGTCTGTGCGGGGCCGCTCGCGACCTCGGCCCGAGGCTCGGTCGCGGCCTGCCGCTGGTGCGGTCATCTTGCCGGCGACTGGGAGTGCCCGGTCTGCGCGGGCCGAGCCCTGCGGGCAACTGTTGTCGGCAGCCGGCGGACCGCCGAGGAGCTCGGCCGGGCCTTCCCGGGGATCGCCGTCCGCACCAGCGGTCGTGACGAGGTGCTCGCCGGCGTCCCGGCCAACCC